>CAJADV010000273.1 GCA_903938575.1 uncultured Gammaproteobacteria bacterium | reverse complement strand
AGGATCATCCCGGGCTCCAGATCCGACAGCGACTCCACGCCCTCGCGGAAACTCGCGCCACGAAACTCCGGACGCGGATCACGCCCCGGTTTCTCGAGTTCCCTCAGGATGTCACGCAACGTGATCTCACCCACGCCAGTATCCGTCAGGCGGCGTGGATCCAGATCCCGGACCCGCGCCTGGTTACCCACCAGTTCGCGCACCTCGCAGCCCGCCGCAAGCGCAATTTTTTCCACCACCTTGTAGGACTCCGGATGCACCGCGGAGCCATCCAGCGGATTGTCGCCGTCGCGCACCCGGAGAAAACCCGCGCACTGCTCGAAAGCCCGCTCGCCAAGCCGCGGTACGGCGTGAAGGGCGGCCCGGCTGGCAAAGGGACCGTGGGTGTCACGATGAGCCACGATCGCATTCGCTAAAGACTCGCCAAGCCCGGAGACCCGTCGCAGCAGCGCTGCGGAGGCGCTGTTCAGCTCCACCCCCACGCTGTTCACGCAATCCTCCACCACCGCATCGAGACCGCGGGCGAGCCGGGACTGGTTGAGGTCGTGCTGGTACTGCCCCACACCGATCGCCTTGGGCTCGATCTTGACCAGTTCCGCCAGCGGATCCTGCAGCCGGCGCGCGATGGAAATGGCACCCCGGATACTGACGTCGATATCGGGAAACTCGCGGCTCGCGAGCTCCGAGGCCGAGTACACCGAGGCGCCGGCCTCACTCACGCTGACACGGGAGAGACCGAGTTCGGGATTACAGCGGATGACTTCGGCCGCGAGCTTCTCGGTCTCGCGCGAGGCCGTGCCGTTGCCGATGGCCACGAGCGCGGCGCCGTGCTTGCGTGCGAGGGCGGCGAGTGTGCCGAGCGATTCGGCCCACTGATTCTTCGGGACATGCGGGTAAATCGTGGTGTATTCGAGGAGCTTGCCGGTGCCGTCGACCACCACGACCTTCACGCCGGTGCGCAGACCCGGATCGAGCCCGATGGTCGCACGGCGGCCGGCGGGCGCGGCCAACAGCAGGTCACGAAGATTGGCCGAAAAGACCCGGATAGCCTCGGCCTCGGCAGCCTCCCGCAGATCCGAGAGCAGATCACTCACCACATGCACCGAAAGCCTGACGCGCCAGGTCCAGCGGGCAAGTTCCTTCAACCAGGCGTCGGCGGGGCGCCCGCGATCGACGATGCCGGCGTGTTGCGCCACCAGCGTCTCGCAGGGATGCGCCGGCATCTCCGCTGCACCGGGGAGCTCGATCTCCAACGCGAGAATGCCTTCGTTCCGCCCGCGGAACATCGCCAGCGCGCGGTGCGAGGGCACCCTCGAGAGCGGCTCTGAGTGCGCGAAGTAATCGGAAAACTTTGCGCCCTCGGCCTCCTTGCCGCTGATGACGCGCGCCTGCAAGGCGCCCTGCTCGCGCAACAGGTCACGAACGCGCCCCACGAGGGCTGCGTCCTCGCCAAAGCGCTCCACCAGAATGTCGCGCGCGCCGTTCAGTACGGCCTTGATATCGGCAAAGCCCACCTCCCCGTTGATGAATGCGGCGGCCTCGGTAGCCGGCTCGCGCGCGGGATCGCCGAGCAGCAGCAGGGCAAGGGGCTCGAGACCCGCCTCGCGGGCGATCTGCGCCTTGGTGCGGCGTCTCGGCTTGTAGGGCAGATAGAGATCTTCGAGTCGGGCCTTGCTGTCGGCGTCACGGATCGCCGCCTCCAGCGCGGGATCGAGCTTGCCCTGTTCGGTGATGCTCGCAAGGATCGCCCCACGACGCTCCTCGAGTTCCCGCAGGTAGCCAAGCCGCACCTCGAGTTGCCGCAGTTGCACGTCGTCCAGCCCACCCGTCGCCTCCTTCCGGTAGCGCGCCACGAAAGGCACCGTGGCGCCACCATCGAGCAAGGCCACCGCCGCCTCTATCTGTGCGGGACGGGCGCCGAGCT
>CAJADV010000272.1 GCA_903938575.1 uncultured Gammaproteobacteria bacterium | reverse complement strand
CTGCGCCCGGGCATGCTGGAATTGGCAGCGGAAATAGGCGACGGCGTGATTCTCAATCTCTTCCCACGCCGGGCGCTGTCACGCATCCGCGAGCACATCGTGCTCGGTGCCGAACGCGCTGGCAAAGACCCCGCAGAGGTCGAGGTGGTCTGCCGGCACCAGATCGCCGTGACGGAGCGCCCGCAGGAGGCGCGCGATCTCTTCCGCCGCATTTTCGCCTCCTACTACTCGACACCGGTCTACAACCAGTTCCTCGCCTGGTGCGGCTTTGAGGATGCCGCCCGCGAGATCCGCGAGGGCTGGGCCTCGGGCGACCGCGAGCGCACGGCCGCAGCACTCCCGGACAGTCTGGTCGACGAGATCGCGATCATCGGCACGCGAGACGAGTGCCAGCTACGCATCCAGGAGTACGCGCAGGGCGGCATCCACACGCACGTGGTGAGCTGCCTCGGCTTCGAATCGGACGTGGTGGACGCGACCTATCAGGCCTTCACACCGGAACACTTCCGCTTCGCGGTCTGAAACCCATCGCGCTCAGGGCTCGGCTCGGGCGCCAAGCTCCCGGTCGAGCTGTGCCAAGCGCGCACCGGGCAGCGGAGCCCGTGCCGTCAGCCAGTGGTACATGAGTGGCACCACCAGAAGGCTGAGCAGCGTCGAGACGATCACCCCGGCAACCACCACCACGCCAATCACAAAGCGTGCCTCGGAGCCGGCCCCGGAGCCGATCACCAGCGGCACCGCGCCCATCACGGTGGTCACCGAGGTCATCACGATCGGGCGCAGGCGGAGCACCGCCGCATCCAGCACGGCCTCGTCCCGGGCAAGGCCCTGGGCGCGCAGCTGGTTGGCGAACTCCACGATGAGGATGCCGTTCTTGGCCGCCAGGCCCACCAGCATGATGATCCCGATCTGGCTGTAGATATTCAGCGTCTGGCCGCATAGCCACAACCCGAGCAGCGCACCGGCCACCGCAAGGGGCACGGTGAGCATGATGATCAGCGGGTGCAGGAAACTCTCGAACTGCGCGGCCAGCACCAGGTACACCACCAGCAGCGAGAGCATGAACATCGCATAGATCGAGCCGCCCGAGCGGCGCAACTCGCGCGACTCGCCCTTGAGATCGGTGACCGCGCGCGGCGGCAGCAGCTCGCGCGCGCTGCGCTCCATGAACGCGATCGCATCACCGAGCGCGTAGCCGGGCGTGAGGTTGGCCTCGATGGTGATGGCACGCGTGCGGTTGTAGCGGTTCAGGCTGTCGGCACCGGCGTACTCCTCGATGCTCACCAGGCTCGTCAGCGGCACGAGTGCGCCGCTCGCCGACGCCCGGACATAGATGTTGCCGAGATCGGCGGCCGTCTGCTTGCTCTCGTCGAGGCCCTCGAGGATCACATCGTATTCTTCGCCATTCATGGTGAAGCGCGTGACCTGCCGCGAGCCAAGCAACGTCTCCAGCGTGCGACCCACGGTTTCAACGCTGACGCCAAGGTCACCGGCGCGGGCGCGGTCCACGGTGACCCGCAGCTGCGGCTTGGTTTCCTTGTAGTCGTGATCGAGTGCCTGCAGGCCCGGATTCTCCGCGGCGCGCGCGAGTATCAGGTCGCGCCACGTCGCGAGCTCCTCGTAGGTGCCGCCGCCGATCACGAAACGCAGGGGTTTCTCGAAGCGTCCGCCCAGCCCCTGCGGCATGGTGGGGAATGCGCGCACACCGGGCACCGTGGCCGCGATACCGCCCGCCTCCGCCATGACTTCCCAGATAGGGCGACGCCCGGTATCCCAGTGCGGCAGGTTGATGATCGCAAGACCCTGGTTGAAATTCTGCGCGCCGCCGAAACCGCCGGGTACGCGCATCAGCATGCGCTCGATGTCGCCACGCTCAACCAAGGGCATCAGCCGTTTTTCGATCTCGTCGACATGGCGCTGGGTGTACTGGTAGGAGGAGCCCTCAGGCGCATTCATGAACATGAAGAACGAGCCGCGGTCTTCCTGCGGCGCAAACTCTGCAGGCAGCGTGCGGTAGAGCACCACCGAGGACGCGACCATCACCGCGAGTACGCCGAGCGCGAGCGCCGGTCGTCGCAACGCCACCGAAAGCCACAAGCGGTAACGCAACTGGGCGCGGGCAAAAAGCCGGCCGAAACCGTGCTCGCCATCACCGCTTTTCAGCAGCCACACGCTCATCGCGGGAGAGAGCGTGAGCGAGACCAGCATCGAGAACATCACCGCCGCCGCCATCGCCACCGCGAACTCGGCAAAGAGCCGTCCGACGCGGTCCTGCAGGAACGTGATGGGCAGGAACACCGCCACCAGCACCAGCGTGGTCGCCAGCACGGCAAAACCCACCTGCCGCGTACCGAGGAACGCCGCGACCAACGGGCTCTCGCCGGCGCGGATGCGCCGGTGGACGTTCTCGAGCACCACGATCGAGTCATCGACCACCAGGCCGATCGCAAGCACGAGCGCGAGCAGCGTGAGCAGGTTGATGCTGTAGCCGAAGAAATACAGCACGATGCAGGTGGCGATCAGCGACACCGGCACCGTGACCGCGGGAATGATCATGGCGCGCAGATCGCCCAGGAACAGCAACATCACCAGCACCACCAGCGCGGCCGCGATGCCGAGCGTGCGGTAGACCTCGAGGATGGCGCTCTCGATGTAGACCGAGGAATCCCAGCTCTGGAGCAGGTGCATGCCGTCGGGCAGGGACGCCTCGATGCGCTCGCGCTCGGTCTTTACGGCCCGCGCCACGGCAAGGGTGTTGCTGTTGCTCTGCTTGATGATGCCGATGCCCACCATGGGCACGCCGTTGGCGCGGAATTGGCGGCGGTTCTCGGCAGGCCCGAGTTCAACGGTGGCCACATCAGCGAGGCGCACCAGGTAACCGTCGCTGCCCTTGCCCACCACCAGTTCGCGGAAGTCCTGTGCACTGCGGTAGCCGCGCTCGAGGCGTACCACGAAATCCCGCTCCAGCGAGCGCAGCGTGCCCGCGGGCAGCTCGATGTTCTCGCGCTGCAGCACGGTCTCGATATCGGCCACCGTGAGGTTGCGCGCAGCAAGCGCGCGGCGATCGAGCCAGATGCGCATCGCGTAGTCGAGCCCGCCACTCACCCTGACGCGCGCGACACCGTCGATGGTCGCCAGGCGGTCGGCGACGAAACGGTTGGCGTAGTCGGTGAGCGCGAGTCGGTCCATGCGCTCGCTCACCAGGCTCAACCAGATGATCACGCGATCGGAGGCATCCTGCTTGGCGACTACCGGGCTGTCGGCTTCGCGGGGGAGATCTTTCAGGACCGTGCTGACGCGGTCACGGACGTCGTTGGCGGCGTCGTCGATGTCGCGCGCGAGGGAGAACTCGATCTCGATGGTGGAACGCCCGTCACCGCTGGTGGAAGACACCGCCTCGATGCCCGCAATGCCCGCGATGCGCTCCTCGATGGGCTGGGTGATGCGCGTCTCCACAACCGCTGCGGCGGCACCGCGGTATCCGGTGTCGATGGTCACCACGGGCGGGTCGGTCTCGGGATACTCGCTGAGCGGCAGCAGATCGAAGGCAACCGCCCCGAAGGCCACCAGCAGCAGGCTGATCACGACCGCAAAAACCGGCCTGCGTACCGAAACATCCGAAATGATCATGGCGGTGGTGGCAGCACGCGCGGCGTCACGACATCACCCGGACGTACCGAGTTGATGCCCTCGGTGATCACCATTTCTCCCACCTTGAGGCCCGCCGTCACCTCGACAAAACCCGGACTGCGCAGCCCGACCTCGATGTCGACGCGCTCCACCCGGTTGCCTGCAGCCTCATCTACGCGCAGTACATAGTGCTCGCGCTGATAGTGAATGACCGCTTCCTCGGGAATGACGACTGCATTGCGGCGCGAGCTCTGCAACAGCACGTTCATCAGCAGGCCGGGTTTGAGCCGCAGCGCGCGGTTGTCGAGGCGCGCCCGGACCCGCACGGAACGGTCGACGGGGTTTACCCGCGAATCGATGCCGATCACCTCGCCCCTGAATACTTCACCGGGCAATGCGGGCGTGGTGGCTTCGACCTGAAGGCCGGTGCGCAAACTGGCAAGCAGCATTGAAGGCACCGGGAAATCCAGGCGCAGGCTGGCAATGTCATCGAGCGTGGTGATCACCACCTGCGGACTGACGAGCGCACCGACGCTCGCGCCACGCAAACCCAGCACGCCGGCGAAGGGCGCGCGGATGCTGCGGTCCGCGAGTGCGGCCTGTGCCATCGCCAAGCGCGAGCGTGCGACATCGCGCAGCGTGCGGCGCTCGTCCAACTGGTTGGCGGGAAGGGATTTCCGCGCCACCAGCGACTCGATGCGCTTCACTTCGCGCTCCTGCTCGTCGAGGAAGGATTTCACTTCGGCGAGCTTGGCGCGCTCCTCGTCCTGCACGAGGCTCACCAGCAGGTCGCCCGCCGCCACGGCCTGTCCGTCACTGAAGTGGAGGCTGCCGATCAGCTCGGTGACGGCGGGGCGGATCTCGATGGACTCCCAGGAGGACGTGGTACCGAGCGCCTCGATGCGATCCTCGATCTCGCGCTCGCGCGCCGGCATGACACCCACGCTGCGGACACCCGGCACAAAGGTATTGGCGCCACGTTCGTGGGTGACGGACAGGCGCCACAAGGCAAGCGTCACCACGCCTACCACGGCTACGGCAACCCCGAAGGAACGGCGCATCAGACCCGGCCCATCCGGTCAACCAGCCGGTGGCCCGCGGTGCGGCCCCCAGCTCGCGAAAACGGCTGTCCGATCACCAAGGAGGCGTCCTCACCAGACACGGAAAACGCGAGGGCGGCGATCCCTGAAGCCTTGCCGAAACGATACATCCTGGTTTCCTTGCGAACGCTCTGGGCGTAATCGCGCATGAAGTCATGGCCCATGGTACTGCGCAACATGGACGAATCGATGACTACGGGACAGATCGCCTTGCAGCGGTGGTCCCGCGGGGCGAGTCTCCCGTCGGAAGATCGCATCCTAAGCGACCATGCCCGGGGCGAGCCAACCGGGGCGCGTCTGTACGGCCCTCCGGTGCGCCACTACACTCCGACCCCGGCGCAGCACGCGCCGGATCAGTCCAGAGGAGGGCATCGATTGATGCCACAGTTCGGGCAACGGATAGAGGGCCTCGAGCGCGAAGGCGGCCAGCCTCTGGCCGGGCGGCTATTGCGCGGCCTGGAAAAGGAGAGCCTGCGCGTGACATCGCGAGGCCTGCTCGCGCCGACGCCACACCCCGCACTGCTCGGGTCGGCGCTCACGCATCCGGCGATAACCACCGACTACTCCGAGGCCCTGCTCGAACTGATCACCGAGCCGCGGCCAAGCACCGGCGAGGTACTGCGGGAACTCTCCGACATCCATGCCTTTGTTTACCGCAAGATCGGCAGTGAGCTTCTATGGGCATCGAGCATGCCCTGCGCGATAGGCGCTGACAGCGAGATCCCGGTGGCGCAGTACGGCAGCTCCAATGTCGCGCGCATGAAAACCGTCTATCGGGTCGGTCTGGGCCACCGGTATGGCCGCCTCATGCAGACCATCGCCGGCATTCATTACAACTTCTCGCTCACGGACGCGTTCTGGGAATGGCTGCACGGGCACTGCGGCTCGCAGCAAGCACTCAAGGACTTCAAGACGGCCGAATGTTTCGCGCTGATCCGCAACTTCCACCGCTACTCGTGGTTGCTGGTGTATCTCTTCGGCGCCTCGCCTGCACTCTGCCGCAGCTTCGTGCGGGGCGGCGCACACGGCCTGCAGTCCCTGGACACCGAGACACTGTTCGCGCCTTTCGGCACCTCGCTGCGGATGGGCGATCTCGGCTACCAGAGCGATGCCCAGCGCAGCATCGATATCCCTTACGACAACCTCGAGGAATATGTGAGCGCGCTGAACCGCGCGATCCGCGAGCCGCACCCCGCGTACGCGCAGATCGGCGTCAAGCGTGGCGAGGAGTGGCTGCAGCTCAGCACCAGCCTGCTGCAGATCGAAAACGAGTTCTACTCGACCATTCGCCCCAAGCGCGTGACGCGCAGCGGGGAATCACCGCGGCGTGCGTTGGCCGAGCGTGGCGTCGAGTACGTCGAAGTCCGCTGCCTCGATATCGATCCCTTTGAGCCGGCCGGCATATCGGCCCGCACGATGCGCTTCATCGATGCCTTCCTGATCTACTGCCTGCTTGCCAACAGCCCTGCATCGGATGCCACTGCGAGAACCCGCTCGCGCGAGAACTTCCGGCGCGTGGTGATGCAGGGACGTCAGCCCGGCGTGGAGCTCGCGCGGCCCGATGGTAGCGCCGTGGGCCTGCGCGACTGGGCGCTCGAACTGCTTGACGGCATCGGCCGCACAGCCGCGCTGCTTGGCGACGAGGAACCAGACAGCTACATGGATGCCATCGAGCTGGCGCGTCGTCATGTTGAAGATCCCTCGCTGCTGCCCTCGGCGCGTGTGCTGGCGGAACTGCAGGGAGGCGGCCGCTCCTTCGCCGAGTTCGCACTCGCCCAGTCGCTACAACACCGTGAGCAGTTCCTTGCCGAGCCGCCGCCGGATGCGCTGCTGGCGCGTTTCGAGCGTGATGCGCTGCTCTCCCTGGAACAGCAGCGTGTGATCGAGGCCGCTGACCGGATCTCCTTCGACGAGTACGTCAGCGGCTATTTCCGTCAGTAGCCCGGATCGAGCGCGGCTTCCTGGACTTCTATCCCGACGTGCGGGCGGCTTGCCAGCGTTTCAGCGCTGGGTAAAGAAGGACGTGAAGAGCAGATCCTGGATTTCCTCGGGCTTCACCTTGCCCGCCTCCTCGAGGAATTTCCGCAGGTGTTCCAGCGCCTCGAGGCG
>CAJADV010000271.1 GCA_903938575.1 uncultured Gammaproteobacteria bacterium | reverse complement strand
GATGGCTCAGCAGGGAGTTCTCGTAGACCGCCCGGCTGAATGCACCGGCAGCGGCACCGATGGCGGGGGTCAGGCCCCACACATAGCTCGAAGGATCGGCGGCAAACTCATCCGGGACGTAGACGCGGGGCATGGGCAGGACTCCTTGCGGATCGACTAAAAGAGCGAGGACTTAACACACGCCGCGGCGGCAGATGCCAACCGCAGGCTGGCGGGTTTTCTTGTTATCGGCGATCACTTGGCGCCGTCTAAGTAACGCGCGAGCTCCGCGTGAAAATGGCGCAGACGCTGTTCCTGTTCACTCCAGAGCTGGTGCTTGAAACCGCGCGAGCGCATACCCCGCTGGACCACGGGCAGAAGCCCCGCGTCCTGATCGAGCACCATGCCGAGGTTGCCGTCCTGCCCTGCCGTGTACACCTCGCACAGGGGGCGCACGCGACCACTCGTATCGGTGCCTTCCGGCAGGCCCATCCAGTCGGGCACCTTGTAGTCCGGGTGATCGCAGGGGGCGATAAGGGTCATGGTGTCGTACCAGAAACGCTCCGGATCCGTCTCGTGCGGCAGGAAGCGCATGAGGAACACGCCCTCCGGGTGACAGCCGATCTGCACGTTGGGAAAGATGCCCGTGGCCCAGCTGTCGGTGAGCTGGCCGTCGACGAAATCCGAGTAATCCACCCCCCGCTCTGCCGCACGCGCACGCTTGGCCTGCTGGATGGCCGGACGCACATCGCCGGCGCGCCCCTCGAAGGCGGCCGGGTCGAGCCCCACACTGGCGAGCATCATGCGCAGGCCGTCGTTCAACGAGTCCTGGTCGGCGATGCGCGGGGTCATCTGGCCGATGGGCACGATCATGCGGCTCGCGCCGTTGGCGTAGAGATCGCACTGCACGCGCAGGTCGGCCATCACGCCTCGCGTCTCGGGGTGCACCGCATGCAGGTGATAGGTTTCGTAGAAGGCCTCGACGCCCACCTTCCAGTTGGCGGCCCACTCGGTGCGCACATGGCGCACGACTTTCATCTGGTCGATGCGATAGGCCTCGAGGTAACCCTCCGGCAGCCCGAGCCATGCCACCAGGGGCGGCGGATCATCGCGCATCGAAACGAACACGATGCCCGCATGCTCCTCGCAGGCGAGCGAAGTCAGACCGGGCTCATGACAGATCACCTCTTCGCGGAATGTCTCGCGATCGGTGACGGCAAGCAGCTTGCCTTCGAGATCAAATTTCCAGCTGTGGAAGGGGCAGATGAAGCGCGCCCGACTGCCGCGCTCGGCGCGCACGAGGCGGCTGCCCCGGTGCGGGCACACGTTGTAGTGGGCTTTCAGGCCCGCCTCGGTGCGGGCCACGATGATCGCTTCGCTGCCGATATCGAACAGGAAGTAATCGCCCACCGCCGGCGCGTCGGAACTCACGCCGGCAATGAGCCAGGCGCGCGGCCACAGCCGCTCCCACTCCTGCTGCATCGCCTCGCGACTGAAGTAGCAATCCTTGCCGCGTGTTCCGGTGCCGTTGTCGATATAGGGCTGCTTGGCCTCCAGCGAATCGGCCGGGGCCTGCGGGTTCACGACGATGCCTGTCTCGTAGTCAAACTTCATGCGAACCTCGCAAAAATCAGTGTGATTGCCCGGGTTACGGCCGATCCGGCTCAGCCGTAGATGGATGCGACGATCGTGCCCGGCGCCAGCACCTCGTCGTTCTGGTTCAGTATGGATACCGCCACCGTGACCTGACGGTTCTCCCGGTCCACCGCCACCACACGGCCCGTGGAGCGCAGCGTGTCACCGACGAAGGCGGCACGACGATTGGAGTATTCCACGCTCTGCAGTCTGCCGCGGTCACCGAGCCACTCGGTCACGCACTGGTGGAGCCAGTCTCCCAGCTGCGGACCGGCCATGACCAGCCCAGGATAGCCCTCGACCTGCGTTGCGTAGGGGTGGTCGAAATGGATGCGGTGCGCGTTCCACAGCACCGCGTTGTACAGGAACAGGTGCGTCGTATCCGCGGCAAACTCCCGCACCGGAAGCTCCTGCCCGGGCTCCAGCAGTGCGATGTCGGGAACGGCAACCGCGCTCATCGGAGGATCCTCGTGGTCTTTTCGGTGACGACCGGCTCGCCGCGCTCGTTCACCACGCGCATCAGGATCTCGTAGAAGATCAGCGTCCCGGAGGAGCCGTCTTTCTGGTAGATGGCACTCAGCTCGCGGGTGGCCTGCAGCACATCCCCTGGGTGGATCGCGCGGTGGTAATCGATCTTGAGACCGCCGGCCATGGCGCGCTTCAGGGGGAACTCGGGGAGCAGCGGATCGATAGCCACACCATCGGGGCTCAGCTGGTCGTTCTCGGGTACGGGCCAGAAGAGCGCCAGATAGAACATTGGCGGCGCTTCGTCGCCATCGAGAAAACGGCGCTCGCGCTGTTGCGTGGCGATGGCGTATTTGCGGATGTCCTTGCGGGTGACGAGCTCCAGGCGCGGCGGCGAGGTCTTGCCAATGTTTTCTAACAATTCGGGGCTGAGCAAGCTCGCCATCTCAGTCTCCACCGTAGAGTTTGCGCAGATCGCGCTTGAGGATCTTGCCGGTCGGCGCCTTGGGCAAGCTCTCGACGAAAGAGACCGAGCGCGGCTTCTGGTAGGAGGCGAGGTGCTTGCGCGCCTCGTCGATGATCTCCTGCTCGGTGGCGCTCATGCCCGGCTTCAACACCACCACCGCCTTCACGCTCTCGCCCCACTCCGGGTCGGGAATGCCGATCACCGCGGACTCCAGCACCGCGGGGTGGCGGTGGATGGCGTTCTCGACCTGCGTGGAATAAATGTTCTCGCCACCGGAGATGATCATGTCCTTGGCGCGGTCGACGATGTAGACGTAGCCCTCGGCGTCCCAGTAGGCGATGTCGCCGGTCCACATCCAGCCGTCGCGGATGGTCTGCGCCGTGAGATCCGGGCGGCGCCAGTAGCCGAGCATATTGGCCTCGGACTGCACCACGATCTCGCCGGTGGTATGGCCGTCGCGGGGGACCGGGCGGCCGTCGGCACCCAGCAATTGCACGCGGGTCACGAAACCCTCGCGGCCGCAGGAACGCAGGCGCTCCGGGCGATCACCGCGCACGGCGCCGGCGTGGTCTTCCTGCGAGAGGAAGGTCATGGTCATGCCTTCGGTCTGGCCATAGCCCTGGATCAGCGTGCAGGGAAAGGCCTCGAGTGCCGCGCGCACCACCGAGGCCGGCATGGGCCCGCCGCCATACTGGATATTGCGCAGGCTATCGAGTCGGTAGGAGCCGAAATTCTCTACGGCCATCATCCAGTTCAGCATCGTGGTGATACCGAGGACCGCCGAGACTTTTTCTTCCTGGATCAGTTCCAGCGCCTGGCGCGCCTCGAAATTCACCAGCACCAGCGGGCAGCCGTGCGCCATGTAATTGATCGCGAGTCCCACCGGTATGTGGAACATCTGACCGGTCAGCATGTAGACGTCGGTGGGCACCACGCGCTCGGCGACGGTCTGGTTCAGCATGCCCATGAACAGGCTGTGGTGCGAGTGGAGCGCGCCCTTGGACTCGCCCGTGGTGCCACCGGTGTAGAGGATGAGCATCGGGTCGTGGCCACCGACCGCTGCGCTGATGGCGGGCTCGTGCGCGCCGGAGGCCGCGAGCAGCGCCTCGTAGGAGCCGTCCGAGGTCGCTCCGAACTCCAGCCAGTGCGGCAGGTCCACGGCCGCTTGCAGCGCCGCGCGCTCGGCACGGAATTCCGCCGACGACACGAGCACGGCAGGCTCCCCGCCCTGCACGATCTTCAGCATTTCGGGCAG
>CAJADV010000270.1 GCA_903938575.1 uncultured Gammaproteobacteria bacterium | reverse complement strand
GGTTGAGATCGCCCGAGACGTTCTTGTCGTCGAAGTCCGCCACGTAGGACTGGCTCTGCAGAACGCCGTTCTTTTTGACGATCAGCGCCGGATCTGCAGTCACCTGACCACCGGAGGCCACGGCAACGTAATCGGCGTTCTTCTTGTCGTAGTTGAAGCGCAGGCCCGGTTGCAGGCGAATGGTGTCACTGATGTTCCAGGTGAGTTGGCCGAAAGCTGCATAGCTCTTGTTCTCGAATTCGATATCGGTGTCCTGCCGCAGGCCCGTCAGCAGGTTCGGCGTTGCCGCCGCCTGGCTCGGCCCGAGCAGCCAGAGCGTTGCGGCGCTGCCCTGTTCCTGCGCGCCCTGCGAGTCGATGGTCTGACGGAAAGCAAAAACGCCAGCCACATAGTCGATCAGGTTTTCTCCGCTCGAGGCGAGGCGGAATTCCTGGGTCCACTGCCGTTGTTCAGAGGGATTCGCCGACACGGTGGTAATCGGAAGTCCCGTGAAATCACGGTCATTCGAGGGGCCCCAATCCCAGTAACGCCAGGCGCTCACCGAACTGAGCGCACTCCAGCCGAGATCCCATTCGGCCACCACGGAGACGCCCCCGAACTCCTGCTTCGCGTTCAACTCGGTATCGGCAGCGAGCTTGCGATCGAATGGATCCGTGCTCGGAGCGCTGTAAGCCGAGGCTGCTGCAAGCGAGGCGTACTGGCGGTTCAGTGCGCGCTGGGTGGGCACCGCATCCACGTACACCTGGGCGCAGCACTCGGGGTTCTGGCGGTTGAAGTCGGCAGCGAGCGTGATATCCAGCGTATCCGAGGGTACGAACAGCAGTTGCCCGCGCACCCCGAGGTTGTCGATCTCGTTCACATCGGTATCGGTGGTGACGTTCTGGTAGATGCCATCGCGCTTCGTCACCGAGCCCACGAGACGGAAGGCGAGCGTGTCATCGATCAGGGGGCCGGAGACCGCACCACGCGCCTGCGTGTAACCCAGGTTGCCGTAAGAGAGCTCGGCGCGACCTTCGTTCTCGAAAGTGGGTTTGCGCGTAGTGATGTTCAGAGCACCGGCCGTGGTGTTCTTGCCGTAGAGCGTGCCCTGCGGGCCGCGCAGAACTTCGATCTGCTGTACATCGAGGAAGTCGAAGGTCGAGGCCGCAATGCGGCTGTAGTAGACCTGGTCCACGTAGAAACCCACGCCCTGCTCGATGCCGTCGTTGGTGAGGCCGAACGGCGCACCGATGCCGCGGATGTTGACTGCGGTGTTGCGCGGATTCGAAGAGATGAATTGCAGGCTGGGCTGGAGTTGCTGCAGCCGGTTCACGTTGAAGGTGCCGGTGTTGTCGAGCTTGAAGCCGTCGATGGCGCTGATGGGCAGAGGGACGTCCTGCGCGACCTCCGCACGGCGACGCGACGTGACGGTGACTTCTTCGATGCCATGATCGGCAACGGGCGAGGAAGACTGTGCGACGGCCGGAACGGACATGCTGCCCAATGCGATGCTTACTGCGAGAAAACGCCTGATCATGGAAACCCCTTGCTGGAAAGTGCGTGGTTCTTGAATGAACCCACTGCTCTTTCCTTTCCAAGCGCCGTGCCAAACCGGCGGGGCAGGAATTTCCCGTTCTGTATCAGCTTGTTGAGAAAATTCCGTTCAGGATCGCGTAATCAACGCGCGACATGCGACGTGGCAGGCGTTGCATGCCACGCAAAATCCGTTCAGTCGTCCGGCCCCTGCCGCAACAACTGCTCCAGCGCCTGCTCGTGGCGCAGCAGCGCGGGGATGGTGTCTGGCTTCGCGGTGCGATGGCGCAGCAGGAACCACAGCGCGCTCAGCAGCCGATAGAGCACACGGGCGCGGTAAAGACGCTCCAGCGCGGCATCACCGATCTCGCCGTAGGCAAGCAGCAGCTGGTGGCGATCGATCGCCGTGAGGCCGTGATCCTCGACCAGCGTGGCCAGGTCAAAGAAGGGATCACCCCGGGCGGCATATTCCCAATCGAGAATCCGGATGCCCGCATCGGTGTCGAGAATGTTCGGCGACACCAGATCGTTGTGGCACAGCGCCTGGAGCTTGCGACCGAAGCGGTACTGCTCCATCACCAACCGGCACGAGGACAACAGCCGCCGCGCCCGCGGCCAGCGGACCGGATCCTCGGACTGCAAGTCACGCGCGTAACTGCGGATGCGGTCGGCGATATTGACCGCCGGAATGTCGAGTTCCTGCGCGTGCAGCGCGTGCAGCGCCGTGGCGAGTCGGTCGATGACCTGCTCGGCCCCGATGCCCTCGATGCGTACCGCCCGCGACTCGAGGTAGTCGGTCACCAGCGTGCCTGTTTGCGGCTCGCAGAAGAGCACCGGCGCGCCGATGCCGAGTCGCTCGACGCAGGCGAGCACCTTCTGTTCGGCGACGCGATCCACACCGAGCGCAGCAGCCGAGCGATCGGCGAGGCGCACCACGAAGCGCCGTTCGCCGCGACGCATCAGGAAAGTACGGTTGCTGTGGCCGGCGCTGAACACGGCCTCAAGCTCGGGTGTGCCGCCCTCGCCCGGCGGCTCCCAGCGGATAAAGAGTTCAGCCAGGGCGCGGGGCAACGGTCGCCGGGAGTTGTTCAAGGTAGTGTCTGCGCCAGCGGAGGTAGCCGAATGAAACGATCACAAGATAGGCAAGGAACAAACCGCCGGTAAGGTATAGACCACGCTCGAGGTACAGGTACAGGGAAAGCGTGTCGATGACGAACCACCAGTGCCAGTTCTCGAGGATCTTGCGGGTCACCATCCAGGTGGCGAGGAGGCTCCCCCAGGTGGCGAGCGAGTCCGCCCAGGGCAGCGCCGCCTCGGTGTAGCGCGCGAGCAGCGCGCCGTTCAGCGCTGCCGCCACGCACACGCCCGCAAGCCACGCCAGATGCCATCGCCACGGCCGCCGCGTGATCGCAAGCCCCGCATCGCCCGCCCCGCCGCCACGCCAGCTCCACCAACCGTACACGGCCATCACGAGGTAATAGGCCTGCAGCGCCGACTGCATGTAGAGCCGGCCCTGCCAGAACAGGAACAGGTAGATCAGCGTGCTGGCAAAGGCAGCCGCCCAGCACCACGCGTTCTCCCGCACGGCCAGCAGCAGGTAGGCGAGCGCAAGCACCACCGCCAGGGCCTCCCACGGATCCTGTGCCAGCAGCCAGTCGAGGGCAGAGGCACCCACGAGCTCAACCCCCGAAGTGGTAATCGACGGTGACACCCGCCACGCGGGGTGCGCCGAACTGGTAATAGGGTTCGTTCACGTAGAACTTGCGCGGATCGTTGCCGAAATAGAAACCGTGCACCACGTAGTCCTTGTCGAGGGCGTTGCGCACCCAGGCCGTGAACTCCAGCCCGGCGCGGCGATAGCCGGCGGCAAGGTGCAGCAGGCCGAAGGCCTCGCTGCGCTCGTCGTCGGAGTCGGAGAGATAGTAGGCATCCTTGCCCTCGTACTCGACCCGCGCGAAAAACCGCGGCGCGAAACGCCACTCGCCGGCAGCGTGGAACTGCCAGTTCGGGGCCTGCGCCTGATCACGACCGCTCTTGTCGACGAAGCCCAGATCGGGGTCGTTGGCGACGAAGCCATCGATCTGCGTGTCGAGCAGGCCGAGCGCGAATTCCAGATCAAGGGTGTCCACGGGCTGCCAGCCAAGCTCCAGCTCCAGGCCGCGGTTCTCGCCGGTCGCGGCGTTGTCGGTGTAACCCACGAACTGGGGGCCCTCGTTGTACCAGGCCTTCAGCTGCACATCCTTGCGCTCCATGGCGAAGAGCGACAGCGCGAGCCTTGCGCGGTCATCGGCAAAACGCGTCTTCCAGCCGAGCTCGTAGTTCCACAGTGCCTCGGCCGCGAACTCGGTGCGCTGCTCGAGAAACGCGATGATCGAGGGCGACAGCGCCGCCTGGCGGGCCTTGCCGATCGCCTCGCCGTTCACACCGCCGGCCTTGAAGCCGCGCGCTAGCTGCGCGTAGACCATCGCCGCGTCGCCTAAGGCGTACTGCGCGCTCGCCTGCCCGCCGAACAGCGTGTCCCCGGGCTTCGCGGCTACGCCAAGGCTGTCGGCGTAATTCGCCTCGAAGCGCTCGGCGCGCAAACCTGCCACCAGGGTCAGGCGCTCCGTGGCCTGCAGATTGAGTTCGCCGTAGACCGCATCGCGCGAGGCATCGTAATCGCTGGCAAAACGTGCGGCCGGCGGCGGGTAGCCCGCGGCAAAATCAAAGAACCGCCGGTCGAGCGAGGTATCCCGGCGCCACGCGTAGACACCCGCGACCCAGCCCAGCCGGCCATCGCCGCGCGACAGCGCGCGCAGATCGATGCTGCGGGCATCGACATCACGGATATAGCGATCCGTGCTCGCGTATTCATAACCCTCGCAGGGGGCGCCGGCGCATATGCCCGGCCACGACCAGTCCTCGTCGTAGCCGTAGTCGAGCTCCGAGCGGCTCCAGGTGGCGAGCAGGCGGATTTCGGCGGCATCCATGCCGCGCCATGCGGCATCAAACGCCAGCGCATCGCTCGTTTGCCGGTCATTGCCGGGCTGGTCGGAGAGCGTGCGGCGCGTGTTGTCGAGCGAAAAGGCGTCGTAGCCGTTGTCGGCATCCACGCGCATCGCGGTGAGACCGAGCGAGAGCTCAGGGGCCGGCTCCCACGCGAGCCGCGCGCGCGCCGTGAGTTCGTCGATGGCGTTGGTGTCGTCACGGCCGAGATAGCTGTTGCGCAGGTAGCCATCGGAGCGGTGTCGCTCGATGGCAAGACGCCCCGCCACCCCCTGCGCCAGCGGCCCGCCAGCGGCGAGACCTAGCGTACTGCCGCCGTACCCGGAGGCACCCACATGCAGGCGCACACCCGGATCGACGGTGGGGCTGATGCTGCGGATATTCACGAGCCCGGCGAGAGCGCCCGCGCCGAAGGCGGTGCCCTGCGGCCCGCGCAGAATCTCTACCTGCGCGGCGTCGAAAAGCGTGCCCGCATTGCCCAGGCCGCTGAAGTCGATGCCGTCGATGTAAAGCCCGACTGCCGGATCCACCGGATCCACGAACTGGCTGCGCTCGCCGATGCCGCGCACCTGCATGAAGCGTCCGCGCGAGGCGCCCTGGCTGAAATTCACGTTGGGTGCGGCGTCCAGCATCTCCTGCAGATGCTGCGCCTGCCGCGCGCGGATGGCCGCCGCCGGCAAGACAGTGACGCTGGCCGGCACCGTCGCCACCGGTGCCTCGCGCAGGCGCGCAGTGACGCGTATTTCCTCGATGCCTTCAGCGCGGACGGCTGTGGCCAGCAATGGCAACGCCGCGACAAGGGCATAGCTGCCGAGTCGGATAAAGCGGAACGCGTACGACATCCGGAACTCCTGTGCTGAGGATCCGGACACAACAGACGAGGGAGGATGACGAGAGCCGTCAGGCGCGGGGCATGAGCGCTTCCTATCCCTTCGCCGGCATTATCCGGATCAGGTTCGAGGGGTTCACCGGCCGTGCCGGTGTCTCAGGTGATTCCCACCCCCAGGATGTCGCGGAGTATAGCGAGCGGATACCAGATGTAGGAGGGGGCCATGCCCCCGACTGTGCCTGCCTGAGGCGCTGCTATCGCGGGCATGGCCCGCTCGTACACGCTTTGGCTCCTATCGCGGGCATGGCCCGCTCGTACACGCTTTAGCTATCGCGGACAGGGCCCGTGTATTAAAAGCGGCCTTGCGCCACAACCCCTGTTGTCTTCGGTTTTGAACACCGGCCAGGATCTTCTGCGGGCTACAGCAACAATTCGAGCGCTTCGGGCCGGAGGCCCTCCTGGTGAGCGGCCTTCATCCGCGGGATCGTCGGGAACGATCCTGCGGATGCAGGCAGCCGACGCACAGGGATGTGCTGCGGCGTGAGCGAGCAGGGAGGGCCTGCGGCCCGAAGCGCGGGAGCCACATCGTCAGCAGTCGCGGGCATGGCCCGCTCGTACACGCTTTGGCTATCGCGGGCATGGCCCGCTCATACACGCTTTAGCTATCGCGGACAGGGCCCGTGTGTTTAAAGCGGCCTTGCGCCACAACACCTGTTGTCTTCGGTTTTGAACACCGGCCAGGAT
>CAJADV010000269.1 GCA_903938575.1 uncultured Gammaproteobacteria bacterium | reverse complement strand
GAATCTCCTACAACGTGCGGTCGCGCGCATGGTGCGCTCCTACACCGTGCGGTCGCGTGGATGGTGCGCTCCTACAACGTGCGGTCGCGCGCATGGCGCGGTTCTGCACCGCGCGGTCGCGCGCATGGCGCGCTCCTACACCGTACGGTCGCGCGCATGGCGCGGTTCTGCAATTACACCTGCGATTCCGTGTAGGAGCGGGCCATGCCCGCGATATGTCCCCGGCGTGGGCCGATAGCGCCCGGGCGCTACAACCCTATTTGCCGCCCGTCCTTCATGACCCACGCCATTTTTTTCAGGACCGTGACATCTTCCAGCGGATCGCCCTCCACCGCGACCAGGTCGGCGCGCTTGCCGGGCTCGAGCGAACCTATCTCGGCGCCCAGCCCGAGAAGTTCAGCAGCGTTCACGGTGGCCGCCACGATGGCCTCTGCTGCCGGCATCCCGTTCTTAACCATGAGCTCGAACTCGTCGGCATTGCGCCCGTGCTTGCTCACGCCGGCATCGGTGCCGAAGGCTATTTTCACGCCGCGCGGGTAGGCCGCCTGCAGCGATTTGCCGGTGACGCCGATGCGCCACTCGATCTTTGCTTTCACCTCGGGGCTGTAGGCATCCGGGTTGGCGGCCAGACGTTCGATGTAACCGTTCACGGTTGAGAGCGTGGGCACGTAGTAGGCCTTGTTCTTCAGGAACAGGCGGATCTCTTCCTCGCCGAGCAAGGTGCCGTGTTCGATCGAATCGGCGCCGGCGGCGAGGGCGAGCCGGATGCCGTCTGCGCCGTGCGCGTGCACTGCCACTTTCTTGCCGTACAGATGCGCCGTATCCACCAAGGCGCGCACTTCGTCTTCGAAGGCCTGTGCACCGAGGCCGGTGCCGATGCGACTGTTCACGCCGCCGGTGGTGGCGATCTTGATCAGATCGACGCCGCGGCCCACCTGCAGGCGCACGGCGCGGCGGCAGGACTCGACGCCGTCGCAGACATTGTCGTGGGAGATGGACTCGTGCAATTCCTCGCGCAGCCCCAACCAGGCGTCCATATGGCCCGAGGTGGTCGATATCGAGCGCCCGGCATCCACGATGCGTGGCCCGTCGACCAGCCCCGTCGCCACGGCATCGCGCAGCGCGAGCGTGGCACCCGTGCCATCGCCCAGATTGCGTACGGTGGTGAAGCCCGCCTGCAGGGTTTTTCTCCCATTTGCCAGCGTGTTGTAGGCGATTGCCGCATCGGATAGCGTCAGGTCCTCGACCAGACCGGCGACGCCCCCGGTGTCGGATTCGAGATGCACGTGGCAGTCGATCAGACCCGGCAACACGAAGCGCTCGCGCAGGTCCACAACTCGTGCGCCGGCCGCGCCAAGTGCCGCCGGTTCGAGGAAACCTGCTTTGACGGCGCTGATGCGGCCGTCACGCACCAGGAGCGTGCTGGCTCCCCGGGGTGCCTTGCCGGGTCGGTCGAGCAGGTGCCCCGCATGGATCACCGTATCCTCGGCGAGAGCGGGCGTGGCGAGCAGCGCGGCACAGGCGAGGACTGCAATACCCTGCAGCGATTTTTTCATGGTCCGGCTCTCCGTGCGATGCCAGTCTCGGCCGCAGTTGTCTGTTGGGTGATCCATGCGTCGACGTTGCGCTCCAATACCGCCAGCGGCACGGCGCCGCTGCCGAGCACCACGTCGTGGAACGCGCGTATGTTGAAGCCTTCGTCCAGCGCCTGCTCGGCACGGTGGCGCAACTCCTTGATCTTCAGTTCGCCGATCTTGTAGGCCAGTGCCTGCCCCGGCCAGGTGATGTAGCGATCAATCTCGACCGTGACGTCGTGCTCCTGCTTGCCGGCGTTGTGCATGAAGTAATCGATCGCCTGCTGGCGTGACCAGCCGAACGCGTGGATGCCGGTGTCCACCACCAGCCGCACGGCGCGCCACATCTCGTAGGTGAGTTGCCCGAAGCGGGAGTAGGGGTCCTTGTAGAGTCCGAGCTCGGGTCCGAGGCTCTCGCTGTAGAGACCCCAGCCCTCGACGAAGGCCGTGTAGCCGGATTCGGTACGGAATTTCGGCAGCCCCTGCAATTCCTGCGCGAGCGCGATCTGCAGATGATGGCCGGGCACTGACTCGTGGGCCGACAGGGCTTCCATCTCCCACGTCGGTCTGGTCTCGAGGCGGTAGGTGTTGGCGTAAAAAAGGCCTGCGCGGCCGGCGCCGGGAGCGCCCGGCTGGTAATAGGCCGTGGTGGCCGCGGGTGCGGCGTGCGCGGGTATCGCGGTCACGCCATAGGGCAGGCGCGGCAGCGTGCCGAAGAGTTGCGGCAAGCCCGCGTCGATGCGCTTGCAGACGTCGCGGTAGCCGCGCAGCAGCGCCTCGGGGTCGGTGTGATAGAAGCGCGGGTCGCTGCGCAGGAAGCGGAAGAACTCTTCCATGCTGCCGTTGAAGCCGCTCGCGATTTTGGCATCCTCCATTGCGGCGCGGATACGCTTTACCTCGGCAAGACCGAGCGCGTGGATTTGCGCGGGCCTGAGGCTGGTGGTGGTGTGGTGGCGTATGGCGTGCGCGTACCAGACCGCGCCATCGGGCAGCGCTGAAATGGCGATGCTCTCGCGGGTGTGCGGGTAGTAGTCAGCCTTCCAGAAGGCGAGCAGGCGCGCATAGGCCGGTATCACCTGCTCGCGGATCACGGCCTGACCGTCCCGCGCCAGACGCGCGCGCGCGGCGGCGTCAATCGATACGGGCAATTCGCTCAGCGGCTTGGAGAAGGGGCTTTGCTCGAGTGGTTGGGTGGCGAGCGCCTGCAGTTGCGCCTCGACCTTCGCGAGCGGCGCCCGTGGCGGCGTGATGCCGCGGCGCACGCCCTCGGCCAGCACGTCCTGTAGCTCCTGTAGCGCGCGCGGCACCTGGCGCAGCCTGTCGATGTAGTCCTCGACGTGCCGCACCGAGTCTAGCGGCGCCTGCGCCAGATCGCTCGCCAGCCCGCTCGGCAGGCTGTACTGCTGATTGACCGGCATCAGCTCCTCGGGAAAGCGCTGGCCGTCGACGGCGGTCTGCAACTGGTCCAGGAAAATCTCGCGGTTCTCGAGATTGCGGGCGTCGAGGCCTTCGGTGGACAGCGCAAGCAGCCGTTTCAGGGCGTCGCGATCGTGCTGTTTGTGGCGCTCGGTTGCTGCAAGCGAGAAATCCCCGAGGCGATCGTTCCAGCGCAGGTCCCCGAGGCTGCTTGCCCAGAGCGGTGACTCCTGCATCTGGTAGTCCCACTCGCTGCTGAAGAAGCGCTCCAGCGCGACATTCGCGTCTTCTGCCCGGGCGGGCGATGCGAT
>CAJADV010000268.1 GCA_903938575.1 uncultured Gammaproteobacteria bacterium | reverse complement strand
CCGTCAACGCCGCCCGCCACGAGGGCAGCGAGGACACGCTTGGCCGCATCGAGCCCGGGATGCTCGCGGACCTGGTGGTGGTGGACCAGGACCCCTACAGCGTCGCTGCCAACAGGCTCGCGAGAACGCAGGTGCTTAAAACCATCATCAACGGCGAGATCGTCTACGAGCGCGACGCGCCCTGATCACTCCTTCACGTGGTTCTCGAGGCTGTACTTCAAGAAGAAGTCGGCCTCGCCCCAGCCCGGATAGAGGGCGGTCATCTGCGCCATCGCTTCCCGGCGCGTCTTCGCCGCGAGCGTGACGCGGGTGTAATCGTCGATGTACCCGATCACGGTGTCGAACATCGACATATCTGTGACCGCGCCATGCCCGGGATAGACCGTCGGATTGCGCGCGGCGTAGTCGCGCTTGATGCGCCCGAGTTCCGCTTTCCAGTTGGCGATGTCCTGCCGGCTGATGTCATCTCCCAGCCAAAGATGCACGCGGTTGTAACCGAAATCCGACAAAAACAAGGCATTCAGCTCCGGGCTGTAGACCGTGGTCATGTAATCCGCCTCGGCAGGCAAGTAATCGGTGCTGAGTTCCAGCGTACCCCCGCCATCCAGCGAAAGCGTTTTCGAGGGCAGGACCTCGATCCAGTTCTCGTAATCGAAACCACCCGGATTCTGCGGTGTCTTGGGCTTCAGCGCTGGCTCAAGCGCAGGTTCGGCGCCGGTTTCGCCACCGGAGCCCATGTAGATGGCGTAGGCCTTGATGGCCCGCTTGATCTCTTCGGTGGCCACAACGATGCGTGCTTGCGGGAATGCCTGATGCAACCGGGCCATGCCGGTGAAGTGATCCGTATGCCCGTGCGTGATCAGCACATGGCTGAGCGGAAGCCCCTTGGCCTTGATCAGCGCGATCAGCTTGTCCGCCTCGTAGCTCTTGCGCTGCACGTCCATCACGATCTGGCTCTTGCCGTTCGAGAAGACGAAGGAATTCACCGTGGCAAAGCCACCGCGGTACATGTCTACCCGCAGTTTCGCAGGGCTTTCCTGCGCCAGCGCGGGCAATCCCGCAAGCAGCAGCAACAGCATGCACCAAGACGATCTGCGGGGCTCCCGAAGACACATGCGGATGATTTCCTTTGGTTGATAAGGCATCCGCCGGGAGTACCAGGCGGTGGCAACAGCTCCAGTGTCCCCCCCACTAACAGACCCGTCTGTGCTGACAGGGAATCGGGTGATTGACCCGCAGCGAAAGACCTACTCCTGTTGTGGCAATTCTGCTCATGACCGCAGCCGGGGGCTGACAGAAGCCACCCGAGACCACTAGGATCAAGGTCGTCCGACCCAAATCAGGGCGGATCTGTCATTCCTGACGTGGCAACGGATCGAAAAGCAACACGGAGACCTCCGCCATGATGTCATTCAAGCCTCGTGTTATCGCCACCGCCATTGCGCTCGCCTGCGCCCCGGGCCTCGCGATCGCAGATGTTATGGAAGAAATCGTCGTCACCGCGCAGAAGCGCGAGCAGAACCTGCAGGACGTTGGCATCTCCATCAGCGCCTTCAGCGGCGAGCAGATGGAAAAACTCGGCTTTGAGAACGCCCAGGAGATCACGGCCATGACGCCGGGCGTCTCCACCATCCAGCCCAACGGCGAGGCCAACTACGGTCTGGCGATCCGCGGTGTTGCCACCAGCGATTTCACCACCAACGTCGAGAGCCCCGTGGCCCTCTACCTCGATGAGGTCTACATCAGCCAGATGTCTGGCGCCGGCTTCATGCTCTATGACATGGACCGCGTGGAGGTGCTGCGCGGACCGCAAGGCACGCTGTTCGGACGCAACGCCACCGGGGGACTCGCACACTTCATCTCGAAAAAACCGACGCAGGAATTCGGCGGTTACCTGAAAGGCACCATCGGCGACTACAGCCAGTACAAGATGGAAGGGGCCGTGGGCGGCGGCATCACCGACACCCTGTCGGGCCGCGTGTCGGGATCCTGGAAGCAAGCCGACGGTTATATCCACAACCGCGTCACCGGCACCGACCTGAACAATCAGGACGATCAGAGCGTCCGCCTGCAACTTGCCTGGGCTCCGAGCGACGAACTTTCAGTGCTGTTGTCGGCCCGCAAGGCCCAGCAAGACATCGACACCGGTTCCTGGCAGCACGTCACCTCCAATATCCCCGGCACGCTCACACCCGATGAGTTGAATGTGGTGACGGGCTATCGCGATGACGACAACGATTCCTTCGCCGGCGACTGGAACCGCGACGGCTTCAACATCCTCGATACCGATGGCGTCACGCTCACGGTGAAGTGGAACCTGCTCGGCGACGTCAACCTCACCTCGGTGACCGATCGCTCGAACGTACACCGCCACTACATCGAAGACTCCGATGGCGGCCCGGTCGATTTGTTCAATTTCTTCCTGAACACTGGCGCCGAACAGACCTCGCAGGAGTTGCGCCTGGACGGCAAGACCGACTCCCTGCAGTGGGTGGCTGGCGTTTACTACCTGAAACTCGACATCAATGACAACAACGGCGCCATCACCGACGCCTTCTTCGGCGGCGATCCGGAAACCACTGATCAGCTTGGCCTGATAAACCCCTACACCCGGGAACTGGAGTCGAGCTCGGTCTTCGGTCAGCTCGAATACGCGCTCAATGACACGGTGAGCCTGATCGGCGGCCTGCGCTTCATCAAGGACAAGAACGACTTCCAGTACGCCACCCGCCTGGTCGATTTCATCGATCCCTACGCCACAGATTACGACGCCAAGGACAATGTCACCGGTCGCGTCACGCTGGCGACCTACGAGGGCAATCGCAACGATGACGAGTGGTCTGGCCTGCTGCAGATGAACATCACGCCGGCCGATGACACGCTCGTCTATGCCAGCATCAACCGCGGCGTGCGCGGCGGCGGCTACAACGCACCCATCTTCCCGCTCACGCCCCCGCTCGACTATGTCGACGAGACCATGTCCTATGACCCCGAGCACCTGCTCTCCTATGAAATCGGCCTGAAGCAGGGATTGATGGATGGCCTCGCGCGGCTGAACATCTCGGCCTACTACTACGACTATCAGGACTACCAGGCTTTCTTCATCCTCGGCATCGACACCATCACCTTCAACACGGACGCCGACAGTTCCGGGGGTGAGATCGAGTTCATCGCAAGCCCCACAGAAGGGCTCGATATGCTCCTCGGGGCTTCCTACAACGACATCAACGTGAAAACCCCTGGCGGCGAAGTGCCCTCGATCCAGTCGCCGAAGTGGATCTTCAACGCCATGGTGCGTTATGAGTTCGAGGTCGGCTTCGGCTCGCTCGCCCTCCAGGCCGACGCCCTGTACCGCGACAAGCACTACTTCGCGCTCACCGGCGCCGAGACCGTCGAGGAAGACGGCTATGCGGTGGGCAACGTCTCGGCCACCTGGACCGATCCGAGTGAGCGCTGGCAGGTGGCGGCCTTCATCGACAACGTCACGGATGAAGAGTACCTCGTCCAGACCTTCGACCTCTCGGGCCCTGCGGTCTTCGGCATGACCGAGCAGTACTTCGGCCGTCCGCGCTGGTGGGGCGTCTCGGCCCGTTATCAGTGGGGCGAGTAACAGCGCGCTCCCTGCGGGCCCGGGGCACGCGCGCCGGGCCATGTCACTGGCAGGTTAAGGGCCTTTAGCGGACGCAGCGCAGAGGCGCCCTTAGCCACCGGAGCACGTGATGAGCACAGCCTACGAGACCATTCGGGCACAGTACCGCTGGGAGTGCCCCGAGCGCTTCAACTTCGCCCGCGACGTGATCGACCGCTGGGCCGCGCAGGATCCATCCCAGCCCGCTCTCTGGTGGGTAGACGACAACGGGCAGCAAGAAAAGCGCACGTTCAGTGACATCGCTGCCACCTCGCGCCGCCTCGCCAACGTTCTCGCGGGCGCCGGGGTGCAGCGTGGCGAGCGCATCGTGGTGATTCTGGGGCGGCAGATCGCGTGGTGGGAAACGCTCGCCGCGGGTCTTCGCATGGGGGCCGTGGTGAGCCCCGGCACCACCCAGCTCTCCGCGCGGGATCTCGCGTATCGCCTGAATGCCTGCGGAGCCAGCTGCGTTGTCACCGATACCGCCAATGCGCACAAATTCGAGCAGATCGAGGCAGAGTGCCCTGGCGTGCGGGCACGCCTGCTGATCGATGGTAGCCGCCCGGGCTGGATCGACTACCAGAGCGCCATCAGCGGTGCTCCTGCGCAGTTCGAGGCAGCCGACACCGCAGCCACGGACGAGGCGCTGTGCTTCTTCACCTCGGGCACCACCGGGTACCCGAAGATGTGCATCCACGACCAGTCTTATGGACTGGCCCACCAGACTACGGGGCGTTACTGGCTAGACCTTCGCCCGGGCGATCTGCACTGGAACTGCAGCGATACCGGCTGGGCCAAGGCCGCCTGGAGCAGTTTTTTCGGCCCGTGGAACCAGGGCGCGGCAGTTTTCGCACACCACACGCAGGGTTTCAGCGCGAAGCGCACCCTGGACCTGCTGGAAGCCTTCCCCGTCACCACCTTCTGCGGCGCACCCACCATCTACCGCATGTTCGTCCTCGAAGACCTCGGCGCCCGCAGGTTCAGTGCGTTGCGACACTGCGTGGGTGCGGGCGAACCACTGAACCCCGAGGTAATCGAGACCTGGCGCCGCGCCACCGGGCTTACCATCCGAGACGGCTACGGCCAGACCGAGAGCGTGATCCTCTGCGGCAACTTCCCCGGTCTCGAGCCCCGCTTCGGCTCCATGGGCAAACCCTCTCCCGGCATCGATCTCGCCGTCATAGATGAAGCGGGCAATGTCCTGCCCGCCGGCGCCGAGGGTGATGTGGCGGTGCGCGTGAAGCCGCAGCGTCCACCCGGGCTGTTCCGTGAATACAAAGGAAACCCGGAGAAAACAGCGTCCTGCTTCCGCGGCGACTGGTACATCACCGGCGACCGCGCCACCGTTGATGCGGACGGGTACTTCTGGTTCGTGGGTCGCTCGGACGACGTGATCCTCTCTGCGGGCTACCGGATCGGCCCCTTCGAGGTCGAGAGCGCGCTGATCGAGCATCCGGCGGTTGCCGAGTCAGCCGTGGTATCCAGCCCCGACGAAAAACGCGGCGAGGTGGTGAAAGCCTTCGTCGTTCTGGCGCCGGGTCATGTCGCCAGTGAGGCGCTGGCGAAGAACCTGCAGGAACACGTCAAAGCGGTCACGGCACCCTACAAATACCCCCGTCGCATCGAGTTCGTCGAGCAACTGCCCAAGACCGTGAGCGGCAAGATCCGCCGGGTTGAGTTGCGCGAACGCGAGTGGGCCCGCAGCCCGTGAACCGATTCCTGGCAATGCATCACCGGAGGCTCGCGTGCTGACGCTGAGCGAAGCCACGGGCTCCACCCGGGAGCCCCTGCTCGAGATTACGATCGGTGACGCTTTCAGGGGCACGGCCGAGCGCTTTCCGGAGCAGCTCGCGCTTGTCGTGCGCCATCAGGGCATCCGCTGGACCTGGGCCGAATACGCGCGCGAAGTGGACCGCCTTGCCGCTGGCCTGCTCACTCTGGGCATAGTCCCCGGCGACCGGGTGGGAATCTGGTCACCTAACCGGGTCGAGTGGTGTCTCACGCAATTCGCCACCGCGCGCATCGGCGCGATCATGGTCTGCGTGAACCCCGCCTATCGCCTCTACGAACTCGAATACGCGCTGAACAGGGTTGAGTGCAAGGCGCTGATCACCGCTCCACGCTTCAAGAGCAGCGACTACCTCGGCATGCTGCAGACGCTGGCACCGGAGCTGGCGCGCTGCGCGCCCGGCCACCTCGATTCGCATGCGCTGGCGCACCTGAAGATCGTGATCCGCATGGGTGAAGAGCGCACGGCGGGCATGTTCAATTTCGATGCCCTCTGCGATGTGGGCCCTGGAGATATTGCGCAGATAGATCATGTGGCGGCAGGGCTGAGAGCCTCAGACCCGATCAATATCCAGTTCACCAGCGGCACCACCGGCAACCCCAAGGGCGCCACACTCACGCACCGGAATATCCTGAACAACGGCATGATCCTCGGTGACTGCATGCGGCTCACGGAAACCGACCGCCTCTGCGTGCCTGTTCCGCTCTACCACTGCTTCGGCATGGTGATGAGCAATCTCGCCTGCATGACGCACGGGAGCGCCACGGTGTTCCCCGGCGAGGGCTTCGATGCGCTCGCCACGCTGGAAGCCGTGGCCGAAGAGCGCTGCACGGCATTGCACGGTGTGCCGACGATGTTCATCGCGGAACTCGAGCACCCGCGCTTCGGCGAGTTCGACCTCTCCTCCCTGCGCACCGGCGTGATGGCGGGATCGCCCTGCCCCGTCGAAGTCATGAACAAAGTGATCGCGCAGATGCATATGTCGGAGGTCCTGATCGCCTACGGCCAGACCGAAACCAGCCCCATCAACCACATGACAGCCATCGATGACCCCATCGACAAGCGCGTCGGCACGGTGGGCCGCCCTGCCGCCCACTGCGAAATCCGCATCTGCGGCACCGACGGCAGCACCCTGCCCGTAGGCGAGCACGGCGAGATCTGCTGCCGGGGCTACAGCGTGATGGAGGGCTACTGGGGCGACGCGGACAAAACGCGCGAGACCATTGACCAGGACGGCTGGCTTCACTCCGGCGACATTGGCGTGATGGATGAGGGCGGATACACGCAGATCACCGGCCGCATCAAGGACATGATCATCCGCGGCGGCGAGAACATCTACCCGCGCGAGGTCGAGGAGTTCCTCTACAGCCACCCGTCCATCCTCGACGTGCAGGTCTTCGGTGTGCCCGACCAGAAATATGGCGAGCAGCTTTGCGCCTGGATCCGCACGCGTCCCGGTACCAGCCTCACGGCAGGCGAGGTTCAGGCGTTCTGCCGCGACCGGATCACGCACTTCAAGATTCCCCGACACATCCGTTTCGTCGACGAATTCCCGATGACCGTGACGGGCAAGGTGCAGAAGTTCCGCATGCGGGAGGAGATGGCCGTGGAACTGGCCGCAGGCGGCGCCGCATGAGCGGGGTGCAGGAGCGCCAGACGGCCCCGAAGACCCTGCCCGGCACCTATGCCAAGGGTCGCACCCGCGCCGAGGACGTACTCGACGCGGCGGTGGCCGTGTTGATCAAGCACGGATACCACAATTTCACCTTGCGTCGCGTGGCCGATGAAGCGGGGCTTCGGCTCGGCAACCTTCAGCACTATTTTCCCAGCAAGGACGCGCTCGTGCAGGCCATGCTCGATCGCGTGATAGATACTTACCTGGCACGTTTAGGGCGCATACAGTCGAGCGGGCTCGATCCGGAGGACCAATTCCGCAAGATCATAGAAACCCTGTTCCTCGATCTGAACACGCGTCGCACCACCGTCTTTTTCCCCGAACTCTGGTCGCTGGCCAACCACAACCGCCAGGTTGCCGCCTACATGGAACGCATGTACGGGCGCTACCGCGAATTGCTTGGTGCATCGATCACGCGTATCAATCCCGCGCTGGGCGAAAAACAGGTACGGCAGATTGCGCTGTTCATCTCTGCCTCGATCGAGGGGCACACCATGTTCGTGGGCCACGGCAAGCCGTGGCGTGCTCAGACAGAAGAGGTTCTCGGTCTCGCAACTGCGTCTTTTCTCTGGCTGGTACGCTCCGGTG
The DNA here is from genome assembly GCA_903938575.1 of uncultured Gammaproteobacteria bacterium. Taxonomy (GTDB): domain Bacteria; phylum Pseudomonadota; class Gammaproteobacteria; order Pseudomonadales; family UBA5518; genus UBA5518. Next base: position 7,050 of record CAJADV010000268.1, on the reverse strand, counting down.
AGACGCCCGTGGTGCCGGAAAAATGAGCGCTCTCAAAGGCTGGGACCACGATTGCAGGAAGTTGGTCAGTTGAACTATATTTTGCCTGCGGCCAGCGTTGGCAACCGAGGGACAGTACACGTGAAGAAAGCGCACATCTGGCCGGCCCTGTGTCTGGCACTCATGCCCTTCCTGCCCGCGCAGGCCAACGAGGCGCTGCTGCGGCACAACTGCGGCGCCTGCCATGCCGATCCGGCCAATCCCGAGGCACCGCTCAGCCGCATCAGCGAGCAGCGCAAATCCCCGGAAGGCTGGGAGATGACCCTGCACCGCATGCAGACCATCCACGGCGTGCAGCTCTCTGATCCGGACGGAAAGTCCGATTCCGCCGGAGTACTGTTCCAGCTGCTGAAGCACCTCTCCGACACCCACGGACTCGCCCCCGCAGAAACAGTCGGGCTCCGCTACACGCTGGAGCGCCGTCACAACACCGTCGACATCCCGGAGGATGCTGAATATGCGGTGATGTGCACGCGTTGCCACTCCAACGCACGCGTTGCGCTGCAGCGCCGAACGGAGCCCGAGTGGCGCAACCTCATCCATTTCCACCTTGCGCAGTTCCCCACCACCGAATACCAGATCGGTGGCCGTGACCGCGAGTGGTTCCCGATTGCCATCGAGCGCACACTGCCTATGCTCGCGGCCGCCTTTCCGCTGCAGACTGCGGAGTGGGAGGCATGGCAGAAAGCGGCCAAGCCCGCACTTGCCGGGCGCTGGAGGGTAACCGGGCGCATGGCGGGCAAAGGTGATTTCAACGGCGTCATGACAGCAACTGCGGGTAACGCGGACTCCTACTCCGTAGCCCTTGTGGGCGAATTCAGCGGCGGTGAGCCCCTGGAGATGGAAGGCGACTCGGTCGTCTATACCGGCTTCGAGTGGCGGGGCAATCTGCGCGCAGACGCCGCAGGGGATAAAGAGCAGTACCTGCAGGTGCTCGAGGCGAGCGCCGACGGCAGCGCCCTCACCGGCCGGATGTTCCCCTTCGACCATCCCGAGCGAGGCATCGACCTGCAGGCCCGTCGCGACGACGGCACGCCGCGCCTGCTCGCCGTGTCTCCGGCTTACTTGAAGCGCGGCACCACAGCTACGCTCACAGTCTCCGGCAGCGCGCTCTCTGGTGCACCCCTGCTCGGCGCCGGCCTGACGGTGAATCGCATCGTTTCCCGTGATGCAGACCGCGTGGTTCTGGAAGTAACTGCAGCCGCAGACGCTCCGACCGGTGCGCGCACCATCGGCGTCGGCAAGGCGTCTCTCCCCGCGGCACTTACGGTCTTCTCCACCGTAGAGCGCGTGGAAGTCTCTCCCGCCTACACCGTGGGACGCGTCGGCGGCAAAGAGGGTTCGCAGCCCGAGGTGCAGGGCCGCTTCGAGGCCATCGCCTGGACCAACGGCCCGGACGGCACTCCCGGCACCGCCGATGACCTGCGCATCGGCCCGGTAAAGGCACAGTGGTCCGTGGCACCCTGGAACGAGAAAGCCGCCAAGGACCGCGACATCGAGTTTGCCGGCAGCATCGACAAGGACAGCGGCATCTTCGCACCCGCCGCGGCCGGCCCCAACCCCGCGCGCAAACAGAGCACCAACAACGCCGGCAACCTCAAGGTCATCGCCACCGTTGGCGAGGGTGAGTCGGCGGTGCGTGGAGAGGGCCAGTTGCTGGTCACGGTGCAGCGCTGGATCAACCCGCCTCTCTGGTAAGCACGGACACACCTTCCTATGGGCATTTACCATCTCCAGCCGCACAACCTCCACGAAGTAGAGGTCGACGCACGCCGTTTGCTGTTCCACATCCCGAGCAGCGCCCTCTTCGAGGCAGACGCCCTTACCGGCGCGCTGATCGCGGAACTGCGCGGCCAGGGAGGCATGAGCCTGGAAGATCTCCAGGGCAGTCTTGGAACCCGTTTCGGCTGCGCGGAAATCGCCACCGCAGTCGATGAATTGCAGGATCTGCAGATACTCCGCGCAGAGGGTGCCGTTCCATCGACCAACCGTCCCCGCGTGAACAGCCTGCCGCTCACAACAGTGGTGCTGAACGTCAACACCGGTTGCAACCTGAGCTGCACGTATTGCTACAAGGAAGACCTCGATACGCCTGCCAACGGCCGCAAGATGAGCCTCGAGACCGCCCAGCAGTCCATAGAAATGCTGCTGCGCGAGTCCCCCGATCAGCCCCGCTACACCATCGTGTTCTTTGGTGGCGAGCCGCTCACCAACCTGCCACTCATACGGCAAGTGGTCGAATGGGCGGAGCCGCTCTTCGCTGCGCGCGGCAAGAGGCTCGATTTCTCGGTAACCACCAACGCAACGCTGCTCGATGAACAGAACATCGCCTTCCTCCAGGCGCACCGGTTCAGCATCGCGGTGAGCATCGACGGGCCAAAGGCCGTTCACGACCGCAATCGCGTCACGGTCGGTGGCCAGGGGACCTATGAAACCGTGGCCCGCAAGGTGCGCCTGCTGCTCGGCAGCTACCGCGCCCGTCCAGTGGGCGCGCGCGTCACTCTCACCCGTGGCACCACGGACATCATCGGCATCTGGGAGCATCTCTTCAACGAACTCGGCTTCGCAGAAGTGGGCTTCGCACCGGTCACGGCTGGTGACGTCTCGGATTTCAACCTGACGGCCGATGAACTCGTCGCGGTGTTCGCAAGCATGAAGGCGCTCGGGGAGCAGTACGTGACGGCTGCCTGCGAAGGACGCAATATCGGTTTCTCCAACCTTCACCAGCTGCTCACCGACATCCACGAAGGCGCCAAGAAGGCCCTGCCCTGCGGCGCCGGCTACTCGATGGTGGCGGTGGACCGCGACGGCGGCGTGAATCTCTGCCACCGCTTCACAGGCTCGGAATTGCCCACCTTCGGCAACGTCGAGTCAGGCCTCGACCGCGCCGCGCTCGGCACCTTCCTCGATGCGCGGCTAGACCGTAGCGGCACCGAGTGCGACACCTGCCGCATCCGCAACCTCTGCTCGGGCGGCTGCTACCACGAAAGCTACCAACGCTACGGCGATCCCGCGCACCCCACGTACCACTACTGCGACCTGATGCGTGACTGGGTCGATTTCGCGATCAGCGCCTACGCACGCATCCTTGCCAGCAACCCCGGATTCTTCAGTACCCACCTCGCCCCACGGAGGGCCCGGTCATGAAACACCTGAAACCGCTGAACGCAAAAGCAGAACTGATGGACGCTGCCAATAACCCGGAGGCGAGAGCCGACGTGGTTGCCATGCAGAGCGTGGTCGGCTGTGCCTCCACCACCGATCCCGGCTGGGAGGTCGACGCCTTCGGCGGCGTGGCCGGACTCTGCCAGCCCATGGAAGCCGATCTCTACGGCTGCGCCGACCCCTGCTGGTGGCCGGCTCAGGTGCCCGACCTTATGAACAGCTACCCTGACTGGGATCAGAACGCGCCCTCCGCAGACAAGGACTGGCGCAATCTGGACGCCGTTTTCCCCAAGTCGCGCAGCTGAGGTCGATTCAATGCGCAAGCACCTGCACCGTTATTCCCGCCTCGGCGTGGCCGCCCTGGCCATGCTGCCGCTCCTGCTCGCCGGTTGCGCCACTGCGCCCCGCGACTACATGGCCATCGCCAATCGCCCCAACCAGGTGAGCCTGATTGACCTCGAGGACCGCAAGGTGCTGCGCACCTGCCCGTTGCCGGGTCGCTTCGGCGCCGGTACGCTGCAGATGTCGCCTGACAAGCGCACGGCATACGTTCTCACCAACCAGTTCGAGAATATCTACGGCGTCGATCTCGACACCTGCGAGATCACCTTCTCGGCCATCCAGAGCGAAGGCAATACCCGCATCAAGACCACTGCCGCCTTTGCGGTGAGCCAGGACGGCACCGAGCTCTACGTGCACCAGAACCCTTCCCTGCTGCTGCGTGACCGCTACGAAGTGCAGGAGCCACGACTGGCGGTCTACCGCATCGCCGATGGCCTGAAGGCAAAACCGGTGCGCACGTACTCGGCTCCGCGCCAGGTGATCGTCATGCAGACGGGCAACGATGGCACGCTCTATCTGGGCGGCAGCGATATCTACGCGATGGACGCAGCAACCGGAAAATACACGCTGAAGCTTGCCAGCCGGAGCCGTCAGGAGCCGCGCTACAGCCAGCGCGATGTGCTGTCGATCTGGCCGCTCGGACAGCAGTCTGGCGAGTTTATCCGCATGTACACAGCGCAGCGCTTTGCCGACGAAACCCGGAAACCCGAGACGGCCGAATTGATGTGGGGCTATGAGCGCATTGACCTTGCCACTGGCGAGGCCACCACCGGGGACTTTGGCCCGCTGGACGTGGTGCTGTTCTCGGGCATGACCCGCCCCCACCACCCGAACGAGATGTTCGGTGCCCTCTCGCAGCTGCAGAAATTCGACATCGCCAAGCAGCAGCTGGTGAAAAGCGTGGATCTCGGGCACAGCTACTACTGCGTCAATTTTTCCAGCGATGGGTCCAAGGTCTACCTGGCCGGCACGTACAACGACATAGCCATCTACGATGCGGACACGCTGGAGAAGCTCGGCAACATCCAACTTCCCGGCGGCGACCAGTCGCTTGCCACCGCCCAGGTCTTCCCGCGGACCCCGTAGGAGCGGGCCATGCCCGCGAGCAATGGCTCTCGCGCGCCCAACGCGCACCAGCGCCGTGTTAGTCAACGCATGAAACCCGCTGAACTCCTGCGCCCACACCGCGCTCCCATCGCGGGATTGCTCGTGCTGTCGCTGGGTGTTTCATCACTCGCGCTGGCACAACCCTGGCTCACCAAGCTGCTGATCGACGAAGGCCTGATCGCCAAGGACTTTAACGTGGTGCTGCGCTTCGCCGGGCTGCTGCTGGCGAGCGCCGTCGCAGCCTCGCTCGCCAGCGGCCTGAACCGCTGGTTCTACACACGCCTGTCGGGCCGGATTCTCTTCGCGCTGCGCGAGGGCGTATACGCGCACCTGCAGCGACTCTCGCCAGCGTTTTACACACGCAACCGCAGCGGTGACATCCTCGCCCGCCTGGACGGCGACGTGGCCGAGATCCAGCGCTTCGCGCTCGACAGTCTCTTTGCCGGGATCAGCGGCGTCTTCGGCCTGGTCGGCACGCTGGTGCTGATGCTGCTGCTCAGCCCCTCGCTCTCGCTGCTGGCGCTGGCGGTGATACCGCTGCAGTGGCTGTGGCTGCGGGCCATGCGCCCGCGCGTGCGCGAGCGCGCCACGGGTGTGCGGGCGCGGGCATCGGACATTTCCTCCTTCCTGGTCGAAACACTGCCCGCCATGAAGCAGATACAGGCCGCCGCCACCACGGGGCGCGAGCGGGAACGCCTCGGCGGACTGAACGCGGCCTATCTTGCCGACCTGCTGCGCCTGCAAATCACCGAATTCGCCACTGCGGCGGTTCCCTCGAACCTCGGCTCCATGGCCCGGGCGGGAGTCTTCGTTGCCGGCGGCTGGGAGGTGGTGCAAGGACGCCTCGCCCTCGGCTCGCTGATAGCCTTCTCGAGCTATCTCGGGATGGCCATGGGCCCGGTGCAGACCCTGCTCGGCGTGTACATGGGATTCAACCGCGTGAAGGTGAGCCTCGATCGCGTACGCCACCTGACGGATGCGTTGCCAGAGGTGGAGGACTTGGGTCAACTGCCGCCCCCGACTCTGCCGCCCGCCATACGACTCGAGGACCTGCACTTCGCACACGGCGATGGCAGGGCCGTGCTGGAAGCCGTCACGCTTGATATCGCGCCCGGAACGCGGGTCGGGCTCTGCGGGCCCTCGGGCGGCGGCAAGACCACCCTGGTCGATCTGCTGCTGCGCCACCATGACCCGCAGGCTGGCCGGATACTGTTAGACGGCAACGATCTGCGCGACCATGCCTTGGAGCCTTGGCGACGTCGCGTGGCCTTGGTGAGCCAGGACACGGTGCTGTTCCGCGGCTCCATTCTCGAGAACCTGCGCTACGCCAACCCTGAGGCGAGCGAGGCCGCCGTTCACGAGGCCGTACAGAGGGCGCAACTCACCGCCTTTGTCAGCGCGCAGCCCGAGGGCATCCACACCCAGATCGGCGAGCGCGGGGCCCGGCTCTCCGGCGGCGAACGCCAGCGGCTCGCCATCGCGCGCGCCCTGCTGCAGGACCCGCTGCTGCTCGTGCTGGACGAAGCCACTTCCGCACTCGACCCCGCCACTGAACAGGAGCTGCTCGCGGCGCTCGACGGACTCTTCCCCGGCGTGACCCGGCTGGTCGTGAGCCATCGCGACAAACCGCTCGAACGGGCCGATATCCTGTTAGAGCTGCGCGAGGGGCAACTGCGGCGCATCGACCCGTGATCCGCGTCGGCATCGCAGACAGCGGCGTGGACGGGCCTGCACGTGCGAGCGTGATCGCCCGCGCGGACTTTGGCAGAGAGGGACAACAACGTGAACCCCAGGAGGCACCGCGCGATCGCGCCGGACACGGTAGTGCTCTCGCCGCGCTGATCGCCAACACGCATGCCGTGGAACTGCTGGACGCGCGCATCTTCGACGCCGAACTCCGCGCCAGCGCCGCACAGACTGCCGCCGCCATCGACTGGCTCGTGGCGCAGGGGGCACGCATCCTGAATCTCAGCTTCGGGCTGCATGAGGACCGCGAGGTGCTGCGCGAGGCCTGCGCGCAGGCCCTGTCACGCGGGGTGCTGCTGGTGGCTTCGACGCCGGCACGCGGGGCCGCGGTATTCCCCGCCGCCTACCCCGGCGTGATACGCGCCACCGGAGACGCGCGCTGTGCGCCCGGGGAAACCTCATGGCTGGGCACGACACAGGCCGATGCAGGCGGCGCGGTGCGCACGCCCTGCGGCAAGGTGGCGGGGGCCAGCGCGGGCTGCGCGCGCGTTAGTGCGGCACTGGCGAGCCTGATGCATCGGCAGCCCTGCGCCACGCGGGAGGAATTGCTGGCGGTCTTCAGGCGCGAGGCGCGATACCAAGGCCCCGAGCGACGGCTGAGCTGAGCACAGCTGGAACGGTCCGCTCCCACGACGCGCCTCAGATCACGCT
>CAJADV010000267.1 GCA_903938575.1 uncultured Gammaproteobacteria bacterium | reverse complement strand
GCGCCGCGCCAGACCCGCCGAGACCAGCACCAGCGCCGCGCCCTGGTTCACCCCGTCCTTGGCCACCATCCACTTCGTGTACGGCTCCGACACCAGGCGGTTGTCGCGGGCGACCGTACTTATCCGCTCCGCGGACAACGCCTCTCGATGAGTCGCATACGGATTGCCCACCGCCACGGCATTGAAGCGCTCGAGCAGCCTGCCCATCCCGGCGGCATAGTCCGCTGAGCTCTGTCCGGAGAGGTGACGGCGGCGATTCTCGAACAGCGGATACACCCACAGCGGCAGGTCCATGCCGTGCGCTTCCAGCTCCGGCGTCAGCAAGTCCCCGGTGCCCTGGCCGCGATCCTCGCACTGTCCGCCAACGTTTTCCGACCAGTCGATACTGCGCCCCTCGCGCTGCGCGCTGCGCGTGGTGGCGGCTGCCTCGGCACCGCACAGCAACGCGGCCTCGAATTCGCCGTTGCGGATGCGCCGTGACATCTCCGCCACCAGCACCTGCGGCTCATCGCCGCAGGCGATCGAATAAATGGCGAGCGCCGGATTTGCCCCGATACGCCGCGCAACCGCGCGGGGGAAATTATCGGGCCCGCCGAAGGGCGCCATCGCCCGGCGCTGCTGCTCGGTCACGGAATCGGCCACGGTGCGTACGGCCGCAATCACGTCCAGATGCCGCGCCAGCTCAGTACAGCCAGTGTCGGCGAGCGCAGCGGCGCAGGCCCGAGCGGCCAGTGCTTGCGGCGACAACGCCGCATAGCTGCTGGCCTGCATGTGGTCGGTGTATTGACCGACGCCCACGAGTAATGGAGTTCTATCGTGTGCGGCCATATGATCCGGGTGCTGAGTGAGGGGCTGTCGGCGTGCGTTCTCCGCGCCGGATGCGACCGAGGATATCAGCGTTCCCGTCACGACAACCACCCAGGGTTTTTGCATGCGTTGGCATCTCGGCACGGTGTTGCGTCAATCGCTGGAACGGGCGCCTGCAGAGCGTGCGGCGATCATCGATTTCCACACCGGCCAGACAACGCGCTGGGGCGATTTGCGAGTGCGTGTCCACAATCTCTGCGGGCATCTGCAGGCGCTGGGTGTCCGGCGCGGTGACACGGTGGCCTTGTACTCGCGCAACTGCCCTGAGTATGTCGAGGCGCTGCTTGCGGTGCTGCAGATCGGGGCGGTTCACGCCAACGTCAATTTCCGCTACACCAGCGGCGAACTGCGCCATGTGTTTGCCAATTCCGACAGCCGCGCGGTGTTTGTCGGTGCCGAGTTCGCGGAGCGCCTGGCGGGCATCATCGATGAGTTGCCCCAATTGAAGACCTGCATCCTGATCGGCGAGGCGGAGATTCCTGTGGGAATGCACGGCCTGCGCCACCACGACGCGACCGCCCCCGCGCCGCTGTCGCCGCAGTATTCGCAGGACCCCGATGACCGCTTCCTGATGTACACGGGTGGCACCACCGGCCTTCCCAAGGGCGCCATCTGGACCCAGGAAAAAATGTTCAGAATGTTCGGGGTCAATTACTTCGCGAGCGGCGGACCACGCTACCCTGCAGACAACGACGACCTGCTCGCCATGCTCGGCAACAACGAGTGCTACACCGAGGCAGTTGTTGCGCCGATGATGCACGGGCTGGGCGTGTACAGCGTGCTGTGTACCTTGTCCTTCGGTGGCACGGTTGTG
>CAJADV010000266.1 GCA_903938575.1 uncultured Gammaproteobacteria bacterium | reverse complement strand
TGCAGCGGAGTATGTGCGGCGCTGAAACTGACCGTGGCCATCCATGGTCGCGGCGTTGCCGAGCGAGCGCGAATCCATTTGATGGCCGCATTTACCTCGATGGTTGAGCGGTATCCGCGGCCGCGCGCCGTGCCCATGTCTACCTCTTTTACGGTGTCACCCTGGTTCACCACCAACGCAGACGCGTAATGGGCATTCGGCTGGTCGAACTTCAGCGTCGCGGGAGGCGTGGACTCGCACGCGGTCGCGTCAGGAACCAGGATGCCCCCGCGCGTAATGCATTGCAGGCCAGGTGAATCACCCTCGGGAGAGTTGCCGCTGATCACCGCGCACGAGGATGTCTGCCCGGGTGATACGGGTGGCAGATAGCAGGCGCCGACATCGGCACCGTTGGTCGACGTGGAATCCGGAACGAAGCCGCAGGAGTAGGTTCCGGGCGCTGCGACCCCGCCGGCAGTGGTATCTATGGAGGCTGGCAGACCTGAGGTCCATCCCCAGAAACGATCCCAGCCCAGCTGCGCGGGGGTGCCGTTACCGGCCTCGTTGTTATCCGGTCCTGCAATGTGGAATTTGCCGAACATGCCGCTGACGTAGTCGGCATGCTTCAGAAGCTTAGGGATAGTTACCTCATAAAGATCGACCTGCGAGTTGGCAAGATCATTCGGCCCCAGCGCCTGCATGACGTTGTTGCGAAGCGGGTAGCGCCCGGTCAGCAGCGCGGCGCGCCCGGGCGAACACTCGGGCATCGACCAGGTGTTGCGAAAACGCAGACCCTGCCCTGCGATCGCATCGATCGAGGGCATGCTGGGGGGTGGGGCCACCTGGAGGCCCACGCCTCCATAACCGAACGATGCCATCTGGTCGACGCCCACGTCGTCCATGATGACCAGCAGGATGTTCGGCGGCGTTGTGGCGGCGATCGCCACGGAGGAGACGATGGTGAGGGCCATAAAGAGCATTGGGAGGACGGCTGAGGCCATCAGACTGTTGCGCTTCATGGTGTTTTCTCTGCTCGGTTCGTGGTTCGGTCAACGGCAATGTGGCATGACGGCGATGCGTGCCGCAAGCGGCTGCGCGAACTCAAGCGCAATGCGCACGCCATCGGTGGCAGCTGGATGATCGCGGGGATCACTCACTCTTCCCGTGAGCCGCGAAATCCCGGATGATCCCTGCCCCGACACCCCGACCAACCCACCGAGGAAAACGCGATGAAATCAGTTAGCAAGGCAATGGCACTGCTGTTGGCGATTGGCTCTGGAGCTGCACTCGCCGCAGACGCTGCCGAGATAGAGGCCAAGTTCAAGGCTGCCGACAAGGACAGCGACGGCAAACTCACGCTGGACGAAGCCAAGGCCGGCATGCCCCGCATCGCACGTGGCTTTGACAAAATCGACGCCGGCAAGAAGGGTTACGTGACCCTCGACGAGATCAAGGCGAAAGCGGGTCTCTGAGCGGCGGCGCTGCCAGCCTCGGGTAACCGGGGCAGAGACAGGGCGGGCCTTGAAGCCCCGCCCTTTCTTGCTTCCTCTCCTGCTGTATTGCTCAGGAAATATCAACGCGCAGCCGCATGAGCGTAATCGTCCTGATCAGCCACTGGTCTTCGATCCGCACATAGGTTTCGTGATAGTGCCCATAGCCGTGAAGCGTGCTGAACGGCACTACTGCGGCGGCGTCATCGACCTTCCACAGCTTGTCTTCCATGGCCCAGATGACGCTGGCGCTGGTGTCTGAGCTGAATTCGATCTCCGGCATATGGCCGTGGTGCACGGTAGACAGTCCGCTCACGGATCCCAGTACGAAGCTCGCGATATTCCCGGCTCCTGAAACCAGACCTTCGCCGTCCCGGCTCTCGCCGCGCATGTCCATCACGGCATCGGGAGCGAACACGCTGGCGTAGCCCGCGAGGTCCTTGGTGTCCAGGCAGCGGAAGTACCGCGCCTTGGTGGTCTTGATGCCTTCGATGGCCAGCAGGCGTTCGATATTGTTCATGGGTGTTCCCCATCGGGTGGCGTGTGGTTGCCGAACGCCCGGTTTGCCTTAGCGCCAGACACGCCGTGTTCTTGGCTGCCCGACGAGTTTCTCTTGAGCAAAGCGTGCTGGCAAGACAAGTTTGCTGATGTGGCGGGCGCACGTTCACAGCGAAACCATTGTCCGATGCGGGTGCCAACATCACGTTCGCGAGTCGACCTGGCGCTGATGAACAATGGCTACACCATCAACGGCGCCTACCAGATCAGGCTTGCACCCTGAGACGTCACGGATCCGCACTGAGGCACGCCTCGGCGCCGTCGGTTCGTCTGGCAACTCGATCGAACCGCATCTGCACTTCCATGTCTGCAACAGCGCTGATCCGCTG
>CAJADV010000265.1 GCA_903938575.1 uncultured Gammaproteobacteria bacterium | reverse complement strand
GTCCCATGCCTGCCTATATGCGCGTGCCCTACACGGATATCGGCCCCGTGATCGCCGCCGCGCTGGATCCGCTGCTGATCGAGCATCGCGACATGATGTTCAGGGAGCACATCGGCCTGCCGCTCGACTTCCTGTCGGAGCCGGCGGCCTGATCAGGCAGAGATCATCTGCCACAGCCACCAGAGGATGAGCCCGGTCTGCAGTGCGTAGAAGCTGAATCGCAGGAGTACGGCAGGCACGCTGGTCGAGGCTGCATGCACAATGCTTTGGGCCACACGCGCGTAAAGCAGCATGCCAGCCCCGGCATCAGTGATCGCGGTCTGCCCGCTGGCCATCGCAAAGAGCATGACCGCGATGTAGAGCGGGATGTTCTCGACGCAGTTCGCATGCACCCTCACCAGCCGCTCGCCGAGCCCCGGAAGATCGGTGCCGTCGGCCCGGAATGTGTTGGCCGGTTTGCCGGAGGCGAGCGTGCGATACAGGCGAAACCCCGCGACCCCCAACACGGTTACGATCAGCCATGTGGCCAGTCCTAGAATGGCGAAGTGTGTGGGTGATGGCATCGATGTCTCTCCGGTTGAGGATGTGTTGGTGTGGCGATCTCAGGGCCAGATGCCGGCATGCCGCGCCGGCTCCGGCGCCGCATCACGGCGTCCGAGAGCCAGTTCCAGCCCGACCAGCAGCGAGTCACGCAATTCGCGCGGGTCGATGATCTCGTCGTAGGCGAGCGTATCGCCGGCGCTCCAGGCGCCCTCTGACTGGCGCTCGGCCATGCGCTGGCGTCCGGCCTCGTCGTAGCCCGCTACGGCTGCACCTGCGGCGGGCAGGCCCCCGAGACTCACACCGGGGAATGCCAGCGTGAGCGTCTGCCCATCGAACGGGTTCATACCCATCACCGAACTGCCAAAGCCATAGGCCTTGCGCAGCGTCACGTGGAGTTTCGGCACTCTGAGGCGCGCCTGCGCCATATAAAGACGCGCCGCGGCACGCAGCGTTCCCGCGCGCTCCGCCTTGCTGCCCGAGAGCACGCCCGGGTTGTCCGCAAGGAAGATCACGGGCAGGTGAAAGCTGTCGGCGATCTGCAGGAAACGCGCGGCCTTGTCGGCGGCATCGCGATCAATGGCCCCCGCGAGCGTCGTTGGCTGGTTCGCGATCACCGCCACGGACTCGCCACCGAGTCGTCCCAGCGCGGTAAGCATCGAGCGGCCGAACAGGGGCTGCAGTTCCAGCATCTCGCCGCTGTCCAGCAACTCCCGGATAACCGCGCGCATATCGTAGGGGCGTTGCGAATCGCGCGGGACCAGCGAGAGCAGGGCATCGAGCCGTCGCGGGCCCTGATCCGGACCCGCTCCCCGCGGTGGCCAGGCCCAGGCGTTGCGGGGCAGCAGCGCGAGGTAGCGCCGCAGCAGTGCGAAAGCCTCTTTCTCGTCTGCCACCACATTGTGGGCAACCCCACTGTGCCCGGCGTGGATCGCGGCACCACCGAGTTCCTCCTTGCTCACCACCTCACCCGTGGCGGCGGCCACCAGTGCGGGTCCTGCGGCAAAGAGAGAGGATTTCTCCAGCATGATGACGAGATCGCTGAGCAGCGCCGTCACCGCGCCATGACCGGCCGAAGAGCCCGTTACTATCGCCACCGTAGGCACCAGGCCGGAGAGAGCGGCCATCTCCTGCATGTCGTTCGGCGCGTAGGGGTAGCGTTGCAGCGCATTCGAGGCGCGCTCGCCGGCGCCG
>CAJADV010000264.1 GCA_903938575.1 uncultured Gammaproteobacteria bacterium | reverse complement strand
GGCATCGAGCAGCAGCTGGCACACACGGGTTCCTCGGCGGACGCCAACGCCAACGCCAACGCCAACGCCAACGGCATCACGATCTACCAGATCGACACCGCAGCGCAGAAATATGCGCACTGGAATCACTATCAGGGCTTGGGGCTCGCGCCCTCGAGGTGGATTGCCTTCCTGAACGATTACGCACGCTGAGGCCATCAGAAAGACATGCCAGCCAAAGAAGCGCTGCAACTACCCGCTTCACTGCGTGAAACTGGCGTCGCGTATCCCTCCCAGCCACAGAATCCGCTTGTCCGAGGGCAATTCCTGCGGACGCCTGTTCCCCCCGGCACGCAGTGGTGAGCGCCGCCGAGCGCGCGGTGCAGAGAGCTTCGAGGCGAAACATGCTCTGGCGCTCTTGAGGGGCGGATGGCGGCTCCGCCCCGCACATGTCTAGAATGCCCCCATGGACACCCTCCTGGACCAACTACAGAACGCACTCTCCAGCACACCGCGGCTGAAGCTCGTGTTCCTCTTTGGCTCGCGCGCGCACGGGCAGCCGCGGCCCGACAGCGATATCGATCTCGGCGTACTGGCAGATGCGCCCCTCTCGACCAAGCAGCGCATTGATCTGGTCGAACGCGTGGCACAGGCCACGGGCCTGCCGGTAGACATCGTCGATCTGCACGGTGAGCCCGAGCCCATTCTGGGTGAGGTACTGCGTGGGGTGCGCCTGCTTGGCTCCTCGGAGGAGTACGCCCGACTCCTCTATCGCCACGTGGTCAGCGTCGCGGATTTCCTGCCGCTGCGCGAGCGCATCCTCCGGGAGAGGCAGAACGCGTGGATAGGCTAGTGCTGGACGAGAAGCTCGAGTCGCTCGTGCGGTGCATTCGCCGCGTGGAACAGAAGCGCCCGCCAAATCTCGCTGCGCTGTTGTCCGATCCGGATGCGCAGGACATCCTCGTGCTCAATCTGAGCCGGGCCGTCCAACTGTGTGTTGATATCGGAACTCACATCATCGGCAGCACGGATACGCCGGCCCCCCAGACGATGGGCGATGTCTTTGTCACGCTGTCGTCTATGGGTCTGATAGACGGTGAGCTCGCCGTGCGGCTACGTCGCTCGGTGGGCTTCAGGAATGTCGCAGTGCATAACTACAACAAGGTCGATTGGAGCATCGTGTTCGATATCAGCCAGCGATACCTCGTTGATTTCCGTGACTATGCCATTGCCATGCGCGGGACCTCATCCGGCAGGCACTGAGCTTTCTTCGTTTGCCCAGCCGAGCCACCGCCCCGTAATGAACGCAAAGCTCAAGGCCGGCCCTATCGTCTCGCCGTCACCGCGCGTAAACCGGATCGCTGCGGTCACGCGAGCCGAGCAGCTGTAGCGAGGCGAACATGCCCTCGATCTCCATGTGCACGTTCATGATCGCGTGCATGGTCACCTCGAACCAGCCCTGTATCTCGCGGATGATGAACTCGGCGAAGGCCTGCGCATTGCCCGCGAATACGCCGTGGTCATCAAAGCCGTCTCCCAGTAGACGCTCTTCATGAGATCGACGTCGCAGCGGTCAAGGGCGCGGCAGTAGCTCGTCAGCACGTGGTAGATCTTCTGGCGATCGAGGAGTTCTTGCAGTTCGGTGGGGAGCGTTTGCATCGGTTTGCCCTGAGGTTGTGTCGGTAAAAAGAGGCGCGAGGGTCTGCTTGCAACTGTGCCTTTGCGGGGCGCTGCTGTCGCGCGCATGGCGCGCTCCTACAGATTCGTCCGTGGTAATTGTCGCGGGCGTGGCGCTCACACGGGTCCTTCGGTAGGAGCAGGCCATGCCCGCGACGTCTCCCCCGTAGGAGCGGGCCATGCCCGCGACAAGTCCACCGTAGGAGCCGGCCATGCCCGCGACCATCGCTGCAGCGATTTCAGCCCAGCTGCCTCCCCGCAATAGATGCCCGTGCCTCCACACGGCGAGATAGTCGTTCAGCGTCGTCAGGCAAACGGCGTCATCAGCGACTTTACCGGCCTTGGCGCGCGCGTCTGCCAGGGCGCGTTCCAGCGCCGCTTCGCCGTGATGCCTGAGGTGTTCGGGCGCGCCGGTGTCGTTGGCGAGCAGGAACGCGGGGATGGAATCCAGATCCTTGCGGCAGCGGTCTGCGGCAGGGGAATCGCCCGCCAAAGAGGGTGCCCCTGCGCAGGTAAGCAGGGCGGCAGCAGCGAGGACGAGGGAGCGGTGCATGTCGTCGGTCTCCGGTGTGTCGGCGCGTGATCGGGCGCGCCCACATTTTAAGACGCTGGCAGGGGCTCAATGGATTCGACGCGTCGGGACGCAGCGCCGCTTTGGCGCCCCGGGATCAGGCCATCACCGCCTGCACCGCAATGACCGCGAAGTCGGCCAGACATAAGTCCCACCTCGGCGAAATTCTTGAGACCTCGGGCTGCCACGTCTGCTGCAAGGTTCGGCAAGCCTCGCGCTGGATGGCCTGCTACATAGAGCTCGGCTACCTCGCCCCGACGCCTCAGAGGTGGAGTTGTTTGAGGTGGCCGCAGGGGTTGCTACAACCAATCAAAAAACGTCTCGCGAAGGAGCACAGGCGGTGAAGAGTTTTGTTGCCATTATCATAAGGTTTTTGTTTAGTCGCCGGATGTTTTGCAGCTCCGGTGTCGACGCCAGCTTCTGACGCAATTTCTATTCAAAAGGTGGAAAAGTTCAGGGGGGTCAGAACCAAGCAGGCCGAGGATGCAACTGAAACTCTGCTACAAGGATTGCGTGATGCGGATCCCGCATCATACGAAAAAGCCATAGATGCTTTAACGAAGGCTTATCTGACATACCCATATGATCCCCGCACAACTTTTGACTTAGGGAGACGCTGAACTATTCATGATTTCCGCGAGCGCGAGGCAAGATCAGAGACCGAGTCGCCGGAATCATGCGATTACCGCACCGGTTTGCCAATTCCATGACTTCCCGCCTCGTTTTCAGTCCG
>CAJADV010000263.1 GCA_903938575.1 uncultured Gammaproteobacteria bacterium | reverse complement strand
GCCATGGATGGCGCGAGTCAATCCCGGCGGTGTGGACGAAGCCTCCGGTTCGACAATGCGGCAGGAAAGCCGATTTGGACGTCGGAGCGCAGCGACGACGCCCCTTGCGGGCGAGTGCCATGGATGGCGCGAGTCAATCCCTCCCAGAATCCCGCGATCAG
This sequence comes from uncultured Gammaproteobacteria bacterium, assembly GCA_903938575.1. GTDB lineage: Bacteria > Pseudomonadota > Gammaproteobacteria > Pseudomonadales > UBA5518 > UBA5518. Next base: position 5,349 of record CAJADV010000263.1, on the reverse strand, counting down.
GACACCACCCATCCCATGCGCCTCGATCGCTACCTCGAATCCCGTCTCGGTTGCTCGGCGCGCAGCGTGCGTTTGATGCTGGCCGCGCGGCGCATCCGCCTGAACGGGGCGCCCGCCACCGATGCCCGCCAGCAGGTGAGCCATTTCTGCCGCATCGAGGCCGATAACGAGGTGCTGCAGGCCCGCGAGCCCGTGTACCTGATGCTGCACAAGCCGCGTGGTTGTGTGAGCGCCACGCGCGATGACAAGCATCCCTCGGTGCTTGGGCTCGTGGATCACCCGCAGCGCGAGGAACTCCACCTGGTCGGACGACTCGATTTCAACACCACGGGCCTGTTGCTGCTCACCAACGACAGCAGCTGGTCCAGCGCCATCATGCTGCCCGAGCGCCGGATCCCGAAGACCTACCGAGTCGAGACGCGCGACGAGATCACGCCGGAATACGCCGAGCGCTTTCGCGCGGGGATTTACTTCCGCCATGAGAATCTGCGCACGCGGCCGGCAACGCTCGAGGTGCTGGGGCCACGCCTCGCGCTGCTCACGCTCTGCGAAGGGCGCTATCACCAGGTGAAGCGCATGTTCGGCAGCTTCCGTAATCCGGTGCTGGCGCTGCATCGGGAGAGCGTGGGTCCGCTCCGGTTGGACGAATCTCTCGCGCCCGGGCAGTATCGCGAGCTAGATGCCGCGGAGGTCGCTTGCCTGCGTGGCCACGCGCCACCAGATACGGAGCCGGTGACATGAAATTACTCCGCTACTGTGCAGTCGGTCGGGAGCGTCCTGCGGTGCAGGGAGCGAGCGGTGTGCCGCTGGGGCGTCAGCGCCAGCGCGTGCGATGACCTGGTCGGGAGGGGTGCCTTGCTCCCCGAGGCTTCCGGGTACAGAGTCGCAGCCAATCGCTGGAGAGGCGCGTCTACCCCACAGGAGTACCGCAACGTGAACGCCCCTGATGCATACCGGCCTCTGCTGCCACAGGTGGCGCAACGCCATGTCCCCGACTCGTTGATCGAGCAACTGCAGGCGCATTTTGGCGCGCGTTGTTCCACTGGGCTTGCCGTGCGCGAGCAACACGGCCGCGACGAGTCCTCCTTCGATGTGCCACCGCCGGCAGCCGTCGTGTTCGTCCAGAGCACGGAGGAAGTGGCCGAGGTGGTGCGGCTCGCGGCGGCGCATGCCGTGCCGATCATTCCCTTCGGTGTGGGTTCCTCGCTCGAGGGGCATCTGCTGGCGGTGCAGGGCGGTATCAGCATCGACATGAACGGCATGAACCGTGTGCTCGCCGTGAACCCCGAAGACCTCACGGTGACTGTGCAGCCCGGCGTCACGCGCAAGCAGTTGAACGACGAGATTCGCGCCACGGGCCTGTTTTTTCCCATCGATCCGGGGGCTGTTGCGTCGATCGGCGGCATGACCGCCACCCGCGCGAGCGGCACCAACGCCGTGCGCTACGGCACCATGCGCGAGAACGTGCTGGCGCTCGAGGTGGTCACGGCCGCCGGCGAGGTGATCCGTACCGGCACCCGGGCGCGCAAGTCGAGTGCAGGTTATGACCTGACGCGGCTCTTCGTGGGCAGCGAGGGCACGCTCGGCGTGATCACCGCGATCACGCTGCGGATCTATCCGCTGCCTGAGGCGATCTCGGCGGCGATCTGCTCGTTTCCGAGCATCGAGGCGGCGGTGCGCACCACCATCCAGATCATCCAGATGGGCGTGCCGATCGCGCGCGTCGAACTGATTGACCGTCACTCGGTGCGCGCGGTAAACCGCCACTCCGGCCTCGCGCTGCGCGAGGAGCCGCTGCTGCTGATGGAGTTTCACGGTTCGCCCGCTGGCGTGGAAGAACAGGCGCAAACGGTGCAGCAGATCGCCCGCGATTTCGACGGGCGTGATTTCGAGTGGGCCCTGACACCCGAGGAGCGCACCCGTCTGTGGACGGCGCGCCACAACGCGTATTTTGCCGGCGTGCAGTCACGCCCGGGTTGCCGCGTGATCACCACCGATGTCTGCGTGCCGATCAGCCGCCTTGCCGACTGCCTGCTGGAGTCCGTTGACGAAGCCGAGGCGAGCGGGATCCCCTATTTCCTGGTCGGGCATGTGGGCGATGGCAATTTCCACTTCGGTTACCTGATCGACCCGGCGAGCAGCACCGAGCGCGAGACTGCGGAGGCCCTGAATCACCGGCTCGTCGAACGCGCCCTGCGGCTTGATGGCACCTGCACCGGCGAGCATGGCGTGGGGCTGCACAAGATGGACTTTCTCGAGAGCGAGGCGGGGGAGGGCGCGGTGGCGGTGATGCGTACCCTGAAACGCGCGTTGGATCCCCTGAACATCATGAATCCCGGGAAAGTCTTCCGGCTCTGATTCGCGGCTCCTGCGATCGGCCCTCGCCCTGAGCCGCATGAGCGTGCCTTAGCCCGTGGCAGCCGCGCGGGCGCGCAGTGTCTCCGAGCGCAGATCAGGGCCGTCGTGACTCCAGCCCGGCGCCCGGAACAGGTAGCGCATGCGATCCTGCCAGCAGCGCGCTCGCCGCAAGTCCCCCACGAGGCCGCGCAGATCCCGCAGCAAGACGGTGGATGCCGTGTTGTCCGGGTTGTTCTTGGTCAGGCCGTAGACCACAGGCTCTTCCGCAATCTCCTCACTGAAGGTGCCGAACAGCCGGTCCCAGAGGATCAGCGTGGCGCCGTGGTTGCGGTCGAGATAGCGCACGTTCGAGCCGTGGTGCACGCGGTGGTGAGAGGGTGTGTTCAGCACGAATTCGATGGCGGGATGCAGCTTGCCGATCACCGGCGTATGGAGCCAGAACTGGTAGAACAAGCTGATGCCCAGCATGCTGACCACCATCGCGGGATCAAAGCCGAGCAACGGCAGCCAGAGCCAGAATGCGTACTTGATCGCGCGCTCGCCCACCCCTTGGCGAAGGGCTGTGCCGAGATTCATGTAGCGCGAGGAGTGGTGGTTCACATGGCCGGCCCACATCAGGCGCACCGTGTGGTTGCCGCGGTGGAACCAGTAGTAGGTGAAGTCATCGAGCAGGAACAGCAGGCACCAGGCCCACCACTGGCGCCCGACCGTGTCGCGTAAAGGGCTGATCTCGTGGAGTGTGTACATGGCCCAGATGCCGGCGACTTTGGGCAGGATGTCGACCATCCCCGTGGCGAGCATCGCCACGACCGACGCTTTGAAATCGGAGATCTCGTACCAGCCAAGCCCCTTGCGGGCCGAGTACCACGCCTCGAGCGCGCTGGCGGCGAGGAACAGCGGCAGGACGGCCACGATAAGGTCGTCCTGCATGATCGCGCGTATGCCCTCTGACATGCGGTGTGTCCTGTGATTCTCGCAGCGGTTAATACAACAGATAGACAGCCGGGGCCAGAGCCCGCCATGCCTCTGCGGGCATTGTCGCCAACTGCAGCCATTGTCGCCAACGGCTCCGCTATACTCCGGCCGCAACCCCCAGGAGATTCCTCATGAACCGTATTCTGACCCTGCTATTGCTTGGTGTATGCATCACGCTTGCCGGCTGCGAGAGCGCCCCGAAAGTCAGCACGGACTACAACACGGCCTATGACTTCGCCGGCAAGAAGCGCCTCGCGGTGCTCGATCCGGAAACCGCGATGGCAGTCCTCGGCAAGCCGGTCCTGGGGCCGGGCATGAACGGCCTGATGTCTCGACGCCTGACAAAAACCATCGAGAAGGAACTGCAGGCGCGTGGCTACGAGCTGGTGCTGGCGAAGCAGGCCGACATGATCGTGACCTTCTTCGTGACCTCGAGGAACAAGACCCAAGTGAACAGCTACAACAACGGTTTCGGCTACCGTCGTTGCTGGGATGCCTACCGCTGCGCCGCGTTTGCCAGCCCCCAGGTCGACGTGAAGAACTACACCGAGGGCACGTTGTTCATCGATTTCATCGACCCGAAGGAAAAGATGCTGGAGTGGCGCGGCGTGACCAGCAAGCGCCTGCCCTCCAAGGCCAACGCATCGATCAGCGAGCGTGACAAGCTCGCCGCAGAAGTGGTGGGGGCCATACTGGCCAAGTATCCGCCGGGCGCTTCCAAAAACTGAAGCCGCGGTCCGCCCGCCCCGTGCCCTTGCGTGGCACGGGACTTTGCGCGTCCTCAGGAGAGCTTGCCGCTCTCGCCGTACTTCGATAACAGCAGGTGGCGCTTGCCGCCTGCCGCGGTGTCCTCGGCGCGCTCCATCTCATCGAATTCGCTTTCTGCCGCGCCGTTCATTTGCTCGGCGGCAGCCTCGGGCCGCTTCTCCCCGGCCTGCTCCGATCCCAACACGCTGTTCACGATATTGCCGATGTCGCGGTTCAGTGCGGGGTTGTCGTCGTTCATGTTGACGCCGATCGCGAAGCTCTCGAGTGCGTCCTCGGTCTTCTCGTCGATCAGCTGCATGCAGCCAACGGCAAAGTGGTAGAGGTAGGCTTCGGGGCCGAGTTCGATCAGGGGCTCCCAGGCGTTCTTCGCTTCCTGGATCAGGCTCTGCGAAAGAAACAACAACCCGAGCTGGAAGTGCGCTGTCCACAGCGTGGGCTCCAGTTCCACCGCCCGCTGCATGCCCTCGATAGCCCGCTGCATCATGCCGAGCTCGGCGTATTCGGCTGCCAGGATGTAAATGCTTTTGGCTTGCGGCTGCAATGCGATGGAGCGCTTCAGATACGTGATGGTCTTGTCGCGGTCCCCTTCCTCGCTGGCTTTCATTGCCAGGTGAAAAAGCTCCTCGGCGTCCAGGTCGATCATCGGGCGCACTCCTCGTTTGCCTGTTGACTGGCGCCCCGGGTAAGTGGAGCCCGGGCCTTATGCCAGTTCCAGAAGTATAGGTCCGCGGTACGGCCAGTGAACCCGACCTAGGTCGGGTGCGGCTTAAGGGTGACGTCGCTAAGGTGACCGGGGACCCGATTCCACCGGTCGCGGCGATGCGTACGGTGGAGAGTCAATGGCTGTCGCGGTGATGGGAGGGGAGCATATGAACACCGATCTCGCGCTGGCGCTGACCAGCGACATGTTGATGACGGCGCTCGCCGTCTCGATGCCCATCCTCGGTGTGGCCCTGGTGGTAGGTCTTGCAGTGAGCATCCTGCAGGTCGTGACACAGATCCAGGAGATGACGCTCACCTTCGTGCCCAAGGTCCTTGCCGTCGGTGCCACCGTGCTCCTGTTCGGGCACTGGATGCTGACCACGCTGGCGAATTACGCCACGGCACTGTTTTCCAACATTCCTTCGTATTTCTGAACGAGGAACGCACCGTGGTTTTCGAGGTGGATACAGCGTGGCTCATGACGGTTGTCCTCGTGACGATCCGCCTGGGCGTGCTGTTTTTCGCCACTCCGTTGGACGGCGTGGG
>CAJADV010000262.1 GCA_903938575.1 uncultured Gammaproteobacteria bacterium | reverse complement strand
TTCTCTCGGAAGCCCTGCAGGCGGGCATCGCCGCCACGCCCGCCGTGGTGATGGATGTGGAAGCCGTGCTCGCGGCAGCGCGCGCCAGCACAGGGCTAAGCGATTTCGGACCCGATGACTTCCACGAGCGCCTCGCGCTGTGGCTCGCATGCTTCGAGGAAGACAGGGGACTAGGCCCGGTGGGTCGCGCGGGGATGTTCGGTGACTGCGTGCGCTACTGCGTGGCACGGCTGCGACTGGTGGACCTGTGGAAAAAGCACCCGGAGATAGACCGTATCGTGCTCGATCGCCCGGTGATCATCGCCGGCCTGCCGCGCTCGGGCACCACGCATCTGGTGAACATCCTGGCCGCCGACACGCGGCTGCGCTCGATGCCTCTGTGGGAGACTATGGAGCCCGTGCCCGCGGACAACGACACGCCCACCATCCCCGGCGAGGACCCGCGCTTCACGCGTACGCGTGAGATGTGGGGCGGTTTCGAGGCGCTGCTACCGCTGATGCCCGCGATGCACGAGATGGCTCCCGAGCATGTGCACGAGGACATCGAACTGCAGGGCTCGGATTTCAGCACCTACCTGCCCGAGTGGCTCTCACGGCCCTACCGTTGGCGCGATTACTACTTTGCCCACGACCAGACCCCGCACTACGCCTGGGGCAAGCGCGCCCTGCAGGCCATGACCTGGCTGCGCGGGCCCAACCGCTGGGTAATGAAATCGCCACCGCACATGGAGAATTTCGGACCGCTGATCCACACCTACCCCGACGCCACGGTGGTGGTGACGCACCGCGACCCGATCGCCGTGATCCAGTCGGCCATCACCATGCTTGCCTACGGCGACCGGCTGCGGCGCAAGCTCCCGCTCGATCTGCCCGAACTCGCCAATTACTGGATCGACCGCATCGAGATGCTGCTGCGGGCCTGCGTGCGGGACCGGGACCTGCTGCCGCGCCAGCAATCGATGGACGTGTTGTTCCACGAGTACATGGCAGACCAGAAATCCACCATCCGGCGCGTCTACGCGATGGCGGGGCTCGAGTTCACAGCGGCGGCAGAGTCGCAGATCAACGGCTTCCTGGCGGCCAATCCGCGCGGCAAACACGGTCAGGTGCGCTACGATCTGGGAGGGGATTTCGGTCTCGATGTGGGCGCGCTGCGGGAGCGCTTCGGGTTCTACTACGCCCGCTTCCCGGTTCGTCACGAATTCACCGCGGGCGAGAAAACACGGCGCCCCGAAACCACAGGTCTTTCTGGGAGAACGTAACGCGTGCCGCAGAGACGAACCGCAGCGGGGCAATTCGCCCTTGAGGAGCAACGCCGCCGCCTGGTGGCCGCCACAGCCGAGGCCATTCTCGTGCACGGCCTGTCGGTGGTCACGCTGGCGCATATCGCCGCGCAGGCGGGGATCTCGACCGGCAGCGTGAACTTCTATTTCAGCTCCAAGGATGAACTCCTCCTCGAAACGCTGAAATCGGTCACGCAGGAGTTCTACGGGGCGGTCTGGCTAGCCGTGGAACAGGGTGGCGACTCGCCTGCCGGGCGGCTGCGGGCGCTGGTCGAGGCCGCCACCGACCCCGCGATCATCACGCCAGCCAGCGCCGCGGTGTGGTACGGGTTCATGGGCGAAGCAAAGGCCCGCAAGGACTATCAGGAAATCTGCGCCCACCTCGATGACCAGCTTCACTTCACGATGGTGCAACTGTGCCGCGAGGTGGGCG
>CAJADV010000261.1 GCA_903938575.1 uncultured Gammaproteobacteria bacterium | reverse complement strand
TGCCTGGTGCGACCGCGCAGCGGCGTGGGCGGCGCACTGTCGCCGCAGGACTGCGAGAAGCTGCTCCCCGGTGCCACGCTGCGCGTGGGCGAGGCGAGTGATCCGGTCTCGCTCGCACAAGAAGGTTTCCGCGGCGAAGGCTTTGACGCGCTGGTGTCGTGTCTCGCCTCGCGCAGCGGCGTGCCACGTGATGCCTGGGCCATCGACCACCGCGCGCAGTTGACCGCGCTTGCGGCCGCGCGCGCGGCGGGTGTCGGGCATGTGGTGCTGTTGTCAGCGATCTGCGTGCAGAAACCGTTGCTCGCCTTCCAGCAGGCCAAGCTTGCCGCCGAGCAGGCGCTCATCGACTCCGGTCTGCGCTATTCCATCGTGCGACCCACGGCGTTTTTCAAGTCGCTGTCGGGGCAGGTGGAACGTGTACGGGGCGGCAAGCCCTTCCTGATTTTCGGCGACGGCCGGCTCACGGCCTGCAAACCCCTGAGTGATGCCGACCTCGGCGCGTATATCGCGCGCTGCATCACGGATCCTGACTGCCATGACCGTATCCTGCCTGTGGGTGGCCCGGGACCGGCGCTCACGCCGCGCGAGCAGGGCGAGGCGCTGTTTCGCCTGTTGGGGCGTCCGCCGAAATTCCGGCAAGTGCCGGTGCGGATGCTCGATGTGATCATCGCCGTGCTGGACATGCTGGGGCGGGTGTTCCCGGTGCTGGCCGACAAGGCCGAGCTCGCACGGATCGGGCGCTATTACGCCACCGAGTCGATGCTGGTGCTGGATACGGCCACTGGCCGCTACGATGCGCAAGCAACGCCGTCGACGGGCAGCCATACGCTAGTGGATTTCCATGCCGCAATGCTGCGCGGTGAGGCCGACGTGGAGCGCGGCGACCACGCGGTGTTCTGAACGCTACGGCGCCACGCGCTCGCCACCCTTCATCACCATCTCCACCCGCCGCAGCGCCGTGATGTCGCGCGTGGGATCGCCCGCCACGGCAACCAGATCCGCCAGCATCCCCGGCGCCACCTGCCCGATTTCGTGCTCGCGGTGCAGCATCCGCGCGTTCACGCTGGTAGCGGCGCGCATGGCCGCCAGCGGGCTCATGCCGTACTCCACCATCACTTCGAGTTCACGGGTGTTCTCGCCGTGCGGGAACACGCCAACGTCGCCGCCAAAACAGATCGTCACGCCCGCATCCAGCGCCGCGCGAAAGGAGGCGCGCTTGGCCACCAGCTCCGCGTTGGGCGGCATCTGCCCTTTCACCCAGCCATCGAAATACCCCGCGTAGGCCTCGGCCGTTGCCACGGTGGGGCAGAGTGCTACGCCGTGTTTTTTCATCAGGCGGAAAACCTCCGGCGTGCCCTCGTCGCCGTGCTCGATGGTCTCAACGCCAGCGAGCACCGCGCGGCGCATGCCCTCGGGGGTGGTCGCATGCGCTGCCACGGGGCGGCCGGCATCGCGCGCGGCGGCGACCAGCGCGTCGAGCTCGGCCTGGCTGAAGGTCGGGCGTGCCTCACCGTTCGGGCCCCAGCGGTAATCGGCGTAGACCTTGAGCCAGTCGGCGCCCTGCGCCACCTGATGGCGCACCACGCGCGCGATTTGTTCGGTGCCAGTGGCTTCCTCCGCACCCTGGTCGGGGTCGAAGGAATAGTCCTTGCGCTGCGGTCCGTAGCTGCCGGTCGCCACGATGGCGCGGGTGACTGTGAAGAGGCGCGGGCCGGGGATCACGCCGTTGTCGATGGCGCGTTTGAGTTGCACATCTGCATTGCCCGCGCCCTCGGTGCCGAGATCGCGCTCGGTGGTGATGCCGGCGCGCAGCGTGGCCGCGGCGTGTGCTACTGCTGCGGCGACGCGGTAGGCATAGGGTTCATGCAGGACTTGATCGTCCCAGAGCGCCTCGTTATAGGGGTGCAGCAGCAGGTGCGAATGGCCCTCGATCAGACCGGGAATCAGCGTGGTGCCAGGAAGATCGATGCGCGTGGCCCCTTGTGCGTCCAGCGTCTCTACCGGGCCTACAGCTTCTATGCGCTCGCCTCGCACCAGCACAGCCACACCCGCGCGTGGCGCCTCGGCGCGACCGTCCCACACGGCAGCCGGGACCAGCAGCGTGGAGGTGGTGGCCGGAGCGGCGCGGGCCGATGCCACAGTGCACAGCGCGAGTGCTGCGACGCAGAGAAGCCGGGATGTGCCGGGTATGGAAATCACGGTGCGCCTCTCTGGTTGCCTGACGCTGTTTTCGCGCGCCGGGTCGAGTGTGGAATGTGGCGCCGCCCATCGCAAGCGCCGCCGCCGCGCCACCGTGACAGAGCTATCGCCGTGATGGCATGCTGCGGGATCCGGCGGATGGTCCGACGGCACGGTTTGGAGAGTTCTGCACGTGACCGGCAACCGGGTGCCTGCTCCTGCCTTCGGGATCCCTTGGCGAATTTTTTCACGGCTGCCCAGCGTCGCGATGATTATCTATTTTCAGCAGCGCAGCGTCACGGTCGCGGCCGGGCGCATCATGCCCGGGCTCCCGATCAGCCAGATGTGGGCAGCTTGGCTCGCCAGCGCGGCGCTGTTGGTTTCCGCCCTGGACGCTGGTATCTGTGCCGACAGGGTCGTGCACGCATGAGCGAACGTTATTCCGCTTTTTCCCTCGCGCGGCATGCACTCACTGGCGCGCCGTGGCCCGAGCTATGGCGCAAGGCCGAACCGCGCAAGGGCTACGACGTGGTGATCGTGGGCGGAGGGGGTCATGGGCTCGCCACGGCCTACTACCTGGCAGCCAACCACGGCATCCGCAACGTGGCCGTGATCGAGCGTAGCGTCATAGGCTCTGGCAATGTGGGGCGCAACACCACGCTGGTGCGCTCCAACTACCAGCTCGATGGCAACACGCAGTTTTTCGAGTTTTCGCTCAAGCTCTGGGAGGGTCTCTCCCACGCGCTGAACTACAACGTGATGCTCTCGCAGCGCGGACAGGTGGTGCTGGCGCACGGCCCGGGTCAGCTCGATGCGCTGGCGCGCAAGGGCAACACGATGCTGCTGAACGGCATCGAGGCCGAACTCCTCGACCGGGCGCAGCTCATGCGCCTGCTGCCGTATCTCGATTATTCACCGCGCACGCGCTTCCCGATCTACGGCGGCCTGCTGCAGCGCCGTGCCGGCACCGTGCGTCACGATGCCGTTGCCTGGGGCTACGCGCGGGCCGCCGATCGCCTCGGCGTGGATATCATCGAGAACTGCGAGGTCACGGGATTCACGCAAGACGGCGGCCGCGTCACCGGCGTGCGCACCACGCGCGGGGAGATCCGCGCCGAGCGCACCGCGATCTCGGTGGCGGGTCATTCCTCGCAGGTGGCAGCGCTGGCGGGGCTTCGGCTCCCCGTTGAGAGTCACCTGCTGCAGGCCTTCGTGACCGAGCCGCTGAAGCCGCTGGTCGATCACGTCATCTCTTTCGGCGCGGAGCTCTTTTACATCTCGCAGTCCGACCGTGGCGGGCTGGTGTTCGGCGGCCATATCGACGGCTTCAACAACTACACCCAGCGCGGCCAGTTTCCCAAGGTGCAAACCGTCGCCGAGTGTGCCGTGGCACTGATGCCCGCGATATCGCGGTTGCGCGTGCTGCGTCACTGGGGCGGCATCCAGGACATGACTCCCGATGGCAGCCCCTTCATCGGGCGTACACCGCTCGACAACCTGTATCTGAACGCCGGCTGGTGCTACCAGGGCTTCAAGGCCACGCCAGCCACCGGCTGGTGTTTCGCCCAGACGCTCGCCCACGGCGAGGAGCATCCGCTGATCCGCCCTTTCTCGCTCGACCGTTTTGCCCACGGTGATGGTCTCGACGAATACGGCCTCGGCAACTGGACCTGGAAACAGTGAAGCCATGCTGATCATCCACTGCCCCAACTGCGGCGAACGCCATTACACCGAGTTCCGCTATGGCGGCGATGCCAACCGCAAGCGTCCCGCGCACGGCAGCGGTGGGCTGGCTGAATGGCACGACCACGTTTTTGTTTTCGACAACCCGAAGGGCGCGCACCGGGAGTACTGGCAGCACGTGCTCGGTTGTCGCGACTGGCTGGTGCTGGAGCGCGATACCGCCACCAATACTCCGGGCGTGGTGCGCCTGGCACGCGACGAGGTTGCGCAGCGATGACACGCAGTGCACAGCGCAGGCCAACAGGCGGCCGCATCGATCGCAGCCGCCCGCTCGCGTTCACGCTGGAGGGCAGGCCGCTGTCGGGGTTTGCCGGCGACACGCTGGCCTCCGCGCTGCTCGCGAACGGTATCGGACTGGTGGGGCGGAGTTTCAAGTACCACCGCCCGCGCGGTTTTCTCGGCGCCGGTGTGGAAGAGCCCAACGGACTTTTCACGGTCGGCAGCGGCGGGCGCCGTACACCCAACCTCCCGGGCACCTTGGTTGAGCTCCACGAAGGATTGGTTGCGAGCCGCCAGAACGGCACGCCCTCGGTTGACTTTGACCTGATGGCCATCAACGGCCTGCTGTCCGGGCTGATCGGCGCGGGTTTCTACTACAAGACCTTCATGGGTCCACTGCGCGGTTCGTGGATGTTCTACGAGCGTTTCATCCGCCGTGCCGCGGGGCTCGGCAGCGCCACGCGTGAGCCAGACCCGGATCGTTACGAGACACGCTACCGTTTCACCGATGTGCTGGTGATCGGCGCCGGACCCGCGGGGCTCGCGGCCGCGCGCGCGGCGGCGGAGTCGGGCGCCCGCGTGCTGTTGGTCGAGCAGGACAGCCTGCCCGGGGGCAGTCTCCTCGCGCTCTCCACCGATGCCCCGCAGGAGCGCTGGCGCAGCGCCGAGGTCGAGGCGCTCGAGCGTCTGCCCGGTGTCGAGATCCTCCATCGCACCACGGCGTTTGGTCTTTACGACGGCACCATGGCGGCGCTGCTTACGCGGCACGACCAGGACATGCCCGATCCCGCGCGTGGCGCGCCGCGCGAGGTGCTGAGCAGCGTCTGCGCCCGTGCCATCGTGCTTGCCACCGGCGCGCTGGAACGACCTCTGGTCTTCGCCGACAACGACCGGCCCGGCGTCATGCTTGCATCGGCAGCACAGGCCTACCTGAACCGTTGGGCGGTGGCTTTGGGTGAGCAAGTGGTGGTGGCCACCAACAATGACAGCGGCTGGCTGAGTGCTGCGCAGCTCGCGCGCAGCGGTGCCGAGGTGACAGTGGTCGAGCAGCGCGTGAACATCGATCCGGCCCTGCGCAATCTCGCCGAGTCCGCAGGCCTGATCGTCCGTACCGGCAGCGTGGTTACCCGTGCGCTGGGCGCGCGGGCAGTGCGTGGTGCACGCATCGCCACCGCCGGAAATACACGCGAACAGACATTGCCTTGCGATCTGCTGTGCATGGCCGGTGGCTGGTCCTGCACCCTGCATCTGGCCGCGCACACCGGCAGCAAGCCGGTGTTCCGGGCCGACATCGACGGCTTTGTGCCCGGCATCCTCACAGCGGGGCATTTTGCCGCGGGCGCGGTGGCGGGGGAGTTCTCGCTCGCGCAGGCGGTGACGCAGGGCGCAGTCGCGGGTGCCGCGGCCGCGCGGCATGCAGGCCACGCGGCCCCGGCGCAGCCGGTGGATGCCACGCTTCCCGATGAGCCTTGGCGCATGGAGCCTGCGCGCGCGCCGCTGGTGCGGCGTGGCAAGGCCTTCGTCGATTTCCAGTCCGATGTGACCACGCGCGATCTGGAGATCTCGCGTGATGAGGGTTTTGTCTCGATCGAGCACCTGAAGCGCTACACCGCGCTCGGCATGGCCACCGATCAGGGCAAGACCAGCAACCTGAACGCCATCGGCCTGATGGCCGGGATGCGCGGTCAGGGTGCCGGCGCGGGCATGACAACCACCTTCCGGCCGCCCTACACGCCGGTGTCGCTCGGTGCGCTTGCGGGGCGCAGCGTCGGCCATCACTTCCGCCCGGTCCGGCGCTCGCCGCTCCATGACTGGCACGCTGCCAATGGCGCCGTGTTCATCGAGGCCGGCCCCTGGTTGCGGCCCTGGTATTACCGCTGGGCCGGCGATAGTCCGGAAACGGCGTATATCGAGGAAATGCGTCTGGTGCGCACAGGGGTGGGCATTTCCGATGTCTCTTCGCTCGGCAAAATTGAGCTCCAGGGTCCGGATGTGGCGGAACTCCTCGATCGGATCTATGTGAATGCTTTTGCCAGCCTGCCGGTGGGCAAGGCGCGCTATGGCGTGATGCTGAACGACGATGCCACCGTGCTCGATGACGGCACCACCGCGCGCTTTGCGCCCACGCGCTTTTTTCTGACCACCACCACGGCGCAGGCGGTGGAGGTGATGTCGCATCTGGAGTTCCTGCTGCAGACCGCATGGACAGATCTCGATGTGCAGGCAACCTCCGTCACCGATCAGTTTGCCGGCATGTCGGTAGCCGGCCCGCGCTCGCGCGAGGCGCTGGAACTCGCGCTGCCAGGGCACGATTTCTCCGCCGCTGCGCTGCCGCACATGGGGTGTATGGAGATCGAGTTCGACGGAGTGCCGCTCAAGGTGCTGCGGCTCAGTTTTTCCGGGGAGCTTGCCTATGAGCTGTATGCGCCCGCGGATTGCGGCACGGCGCTGTGGGAACGGATCCTCAGGGCTGCCGCTCCGCTGGGCATCCGCCCCTACGGTCTCGAGGCGCTCGCCTCGCTGCGCATAGAGAAAGGCCACGTAGCGGGCGGCATGGAACTCGATCACCGCAATACCCTGGACGATCTCGGCCTTGGCCGCATGGCATCCACGCGCAAGCCCTACGTGGGGCGTGAATTGCGCGCGCGCCCCGGCCTGCAACATCCGCAGCGCTGGAGTCTGGTGGGGCTCGAATGCCTGGAGCCGGGCGAGCCGCTGCGCGGTGGCGCCATCCTGTTTGCGGCCACCGACGCCATCGCCGGTCATGGGCGCGGGCACATCACCTCGGTGACCTGGTCGGTGGAGCTTGGAAAGACGATTGCCCTCGGGCTCTACCAGGGCGGGCTCGCGCATGTGGGGGAGGAGGTCATCTGCGCCTATCCGCTGCGAAACGAGCAGGTGCGCGCGCGGATCGTCTCGCCCGTGTTCCTCGACCCGACGGGAGAGCGCATGCATGCCTGAGCGTCACTCGGTGCTGGAGAGCCATCTGCAAGCCGGTGGTCGTGACGGCGTGGACGGCGCACGTTCGCTAAGGCTCGCCGAGTTGCGTGGCTGGCACCTGTGCCAGCTTGCGGCCTTTGCCGGAACCGACGATGCACTGCGCGCGCAACTGCAGGCGCTGGCCATTCCCGCGCTGCCGCAAGACAGCCTGATGTTCATCGCCGACGGTGAGTCGAGATTCTGTCGTCTGGCGCCCGGCAGATATCTGTGGGCCGCAACAACGGATACCGCGATGCAGCGGGTCATGCGTGAACTGGATCCGGCAGCGGGTTGCGTGACTCTGCTGTCGGCCGCGCGGCTGCGGCTCGTTGTGGAGGGAGCTGCCGCGCGCGAGTTGCTGAGCCGCGGGATCGCGCTCGATCTGCACCCGGCGGTTTTTGCCGTGGGCCAGTTTGCGCAAACCGGCCTGCACCACATCCCCGTGCTGCTCGAGCGGGTGGGCGAGCAGCGCTACGCGCTTTACGTGCCAACCACGTGGGCGGTCTCGGTGTGGGAGTGGCTCATCGACGCAGCGCTGCCCTTCGGTTATGACATCGGCATAGAGACAGCGTCGGGCCTCTGATTCCCCGGCATCAAACCGCGACCCACAACGCCGGCAGTCCATCGAGCGAGCGGAACACACGCGACAGGCTGCCGTCGTGAACCTGTGCAGTTGCCTGCTCGATATCGGGTGCGAGATAGCGGTCTTCGCTCATGGGCGGGCAATGCTCGCGCAGTATCGCGTGGGCCTGCTCGAGCGCCGCGCTGCTGCGCAGTGGGCGCAGGAACTCGATACCCTGTGCGGCGGCCAGCCACTCGATGCCCAGGATATGCGCCGTGTTGGCGATCATCGGTTGCAGGCGCCGCGCCGCAAAAGTGGCCATCGACACGTGGTCTTCCTGGTTTGCCGAGGTGGGCAGCGAGTCGACGCTGGCGGGGTGCGCGAGTGATTTGTTCTCGCTCGCAAGCGAGGCGGCCGTGACGTGCGCGATCATGAACCCGGAGTTCAAGCCGGGATTTGCGCTGAGAAAGGCTGGCAACCGCGAGACGCCGGCGTCGATCAGCATCGCGATCCGCCGTTCGGCAATCGCTCCCACCTCGGCGATTGCGAGCGCCATCCCGTCACAGACGAGCGCCACCGGTTCGGCGTGGAAATTCCCCCCCGACACGAGTTCGGCAGTGTCTGCGAAGACCAGAGGATTATCGGTGACTGCGTTGGCCTCGCAGAGGAGCACCCGTGCGGCATGGCGCAACTGGTCGAGGCACGCGCCCACTACCTGGGGCTGGCAACGCAGCGAATACGGGTCCTGCACGCGATCGTCTCCCTCGGTGTGCGAGGCGCGTATCGCGCTGCCCGCGAGAAGCGCGCGGTAGTAGTGCGCCACGTCGATCTGTCCGGGCTGGCCCCGCAGGTCGTGGATGCGAGGGTCGAAGGGCCCGTCGCTGCCGCGCGCCGCGTCCACCGTGAGCGCGCCGATCACCAGCGCGGCCTCGAGCACCGGCTCGAAGCAAAACAACGCGTGCAGTGCGAGCGCGGTGGAGACCTGCGTGCCGTTGATAAGCGCGAGCCCTTCCTTCGCCTGCAGGATCAGCGGCGCGATGCCGGCTGCCGCCAGCACCGTCGCGGCCGCCTGACGATGACCCTCCTGCAGGAACTCACCCTCGCCCATCAGCGCGAGCGTGAGATGCGCGAGCGGGGCGAGGTCGCCCGAGGCGCCCACCGATCCCTGCGAGGGGATGTAGGGCACCAGACCGGCGTTGTGCACCGCGAGCAGTGTGTCTATCACCTCGACGCGCACGCCAGAGTGTCCACGCGCGAGCGAGGCGGCCTTCAGCACAAGGATGAGGCGCGTGACGGCCGCGGACAGCGGCTCGCCCACACCCACGCTGTGGGAGCGGATGAGATTGCGCTGCAAGCGGGCCAGATCGGCCTCGCCGATGCGTGTGGACGCGAGCTTGCCGAAGCCCGTGTTCACACCGTAAACCGGCAACTGCCCGGCCGCAGCACGCTGCACCAACGCTGCGCTCGCGGCCACGGCGGGCAGCGCGGCGGGATCCACGCGCAGCGGGTTCACGCCCGCGTGTATGGCCTGCAGGTCCTCGAGACCCAGCGCGCCGGGCTGCAGCAGGATCATCCGGCACCTCCACCCGTGATCATCGGCAGGTTGAGTCCGTGTTCGCGTGCGCAGGCAATGGCATCCGGGTAGCCGGCGTCGGCGTGCCGCATCACGCCGGTGGCCGGATCGTTCCACAGCACCCGCTCGATCCGCCGGTCAGCGGCCTCGGTGCCGTCGCAGACGATGACGACGCCCGCGTGCTGCGAGTAGCCCATACCCACGCCGCCGCCGTGATGCAGGCTCACCCACGTGGCGCCGCTCGCGGTGTTCAGCAGCGCGTTCAGCAGCGGCCAGTCGGAGACGGCATCGGAGCCGTCGTGCATGGCCTCGGTCTCGCGGTTTGGCGAGGCTACCGAGCCGGCATCCAGATGATCGCGGCCGATCACGATCGGGGCTTTCAGTTCGCCGGAGCGCACCATCTCGTTGAACGCGAGTCCGGCGCGGTGACGCTCGCCAAGGCCGATCCAGCAGATCCGCGCTGGCAGGCCCTGAAAGGCAATGCGCTCCGCTGCCATGTCGAGCCAGCGATGCAGGCCGGCGTCCTCCGGAAAGAGTTCTTTCATGCGCGTATCGGTACGGCGGATGTCTTCCGGGTCGCCCGAGAGAGCGACCCAGCGGAAGGGGCCCTTGCCACGGCAAAACAGCGGCCTGATGTAGGCGGGCACGAAGCCGGGAATGTCGAAGGCGCGCGTGAGGCCGGCATCGAGTGCGACCTGGCGGATGTTGTTGCCGTAATCGACCACGTGAACGCCGAGATCGCGGAAGCCGACCATCGCCTCAACGTGCTGCCTGCAACTGCGGGCGGCGGCCTCCCGCAGGGCGCCGTGGCGTTGTGTATCGGCCTGCGCCGCGCGCCATTCGGCCACGCTCCATCCCAGAGGCAGGTAGCCGTTCACGAGATCGTGGGCGCTGGTCTGGTCGGTGACAAGGTCTGGTCGGGGGCCGCCGGCGCGGGCGCGCTCGAGCAGTGCCGGCAGCAGTTCTGCTGCGTTGCCAAGCAAGCCGATCGACCGTGCTTCGCCGGCGGCGGTACAGCGGGCGATGCGGGAGAGCGCATCGTCCAGATCCTGCGCTTGTTCATCGAGGTAGCGTGAGCGCAGGCGGAAGTCGATGCGGTCCTGCTGGCACTCGATAATCAGGGAGGATGCGCCCGCCAGGCTCGCTGCCAGCGGCTGCGCACCGCCCATGCCGCCGAGTCCCGCCGTCAGTATCCAGCGCCCGGTGAGATTGCCGCCGTAGTGCTGGCGCCCGGCCTCGATGAAGGTCTCGCAGGTGCCCTGCACGATGCCCTGGCTGCCGATGTAGATCCAGCTGCCGGCTGTCATCTGGCCGTACATCATCAGGCCCTTGCGGTCGAGCTCGTCGAAGTGTTCCCAGGTGCTCCAGCGCGGCACCAGATTGGAGTTGGCGATGAGCACGCGTGGGGCGTCGGTGTGGGTGCGGAACACGCCCGCGGGTTTGCCGCTCTGCACCAGCAGTGTCTCGTCCTCGCGCAGCTCGCGAAGGCTCCGCAGGATCTGCTCCAGACACGCGTGGTTGCGCGCTGCCTTGCCGATGCCGCCGTACACCACCAGTGCCGCGGGGTTTTCGGCAACCTCGGGGTCGAGGTTGTTCTGCAGCATCCGGAATGCGGCCTCGATCTGCCAGTTGGCGCAACTGAGTGTCGAGCCACGCGGCGAGCGCAGCACGGGCCGTGGGCTGGCGGAGGTTTCGGGCTGATTGCTGTTCATGGTTCTGATTCTCCGGGACGACGACCGGATCGTACTTGACTAGACAAGTGGCCGCAAATACCCTCCGGATCATGCCAACACACCGCAAACCCGCTGCCGGACCGGACGACTCGGGATCCGTTCCCTATGTGCGGGTGCGGGAGGCGCTGTTCGCAGAGCTCAAGCGTGGCCGCTACCCGCCGGGCAGCCGCATGCCCAGCGAGTCCGATCTCGTTGCGCGCTTCGGCGTGAGCCGTATGACGGTGGGGCGTGCCTTGCGGGATTTGCAGGAGAGCGGGCTGCTCGAGCGCCGGCAGGGCGCGGGTACTTTCGCCACGCAGCCGCACAAGGTCGCCTCTACGCTCAGGATCCGCGACATCCACGAGGAGATCAGCAGTCGCGGTCACCGCCATCGCGCGGTGGTTCATCTCTGCCGCGAGGAGCCGGCATCGCGCGAGGTGGCGACGCGTCTTGGCCTGGTGAAGGGCGCGCCCGTATTCCATACCGTGATCGTGCATTTCGAGAACGAGACCGCGCTGCAGTGCGAGGACCGCTTCGTCAATCCGGTTTGTGCACCGGCTTATCTCGGGGTGGACTTCAGCGCCGTAACGCCCACCCATTACCTGCTCGCGGTCGCGCCTTTCTGGAAGGCCGGCTACACCATCGAGGCAGCATTGCCTGGCGCGCGCGAGGCGCGGTTGCTGGGCATCGACCGTGCGCAGCCCTGCCTGATCGTCACCCGGCTCACGGAGAACCGCAGCATGCCGATCACCGTGGCGCGACTCACCCATCCAGGCCTTGTCTACCAACTCGAGGGAGCCTTCGAGCCATGACGGGTGAGGGCACGCTGAGCCTGTGGCGCAACGCGCGGCTTGTGAGCATGGCGCCCGGTGCGTCGTGGGATGGTGTCGCGGACGGTGCGCTCCTCACGGGCGATGGGCACATCGCCTGGGCAGGCGAGGGTGGCGCCGTGCCGGCGTCGATGCGCGCGCGCATCACGGCCGAGCACGACCTGGGCGGCGCGCTCCTTACCCCTGGCCTGATCGATTGCCACAGCCATCTCGTCTATGCGGGTTCGCGGGCGGCGGAGTTCGAACAGCGGCTCCAGGGCGCAAGCTATGAGGACATCGCGCGTGCCGGCGGCGGCATCCGCCATACAGTGACGGCAACACGGGCGGCGAGCGAGTCCGCGCTGCTGGCGCAGGCGCTGCGGCGCGCCGCGTGCCTGATGGCCGAGGGCGTGACCACGCTCGAGATAAAATCCGGCTACGGGCTCTCTGCGGAGTGTGAGGCGCGCTGCCTGCGCGTGGCGCGGCAGATCGGCGCGCAACTGCCATTGACCGTGCGCACCACCAGCCTTGGCGCGCACGCGCTAGCGCCCGAGTTCGCCGGCCGGCCCGATGCCTACATCGACGAAGTCTGCCGCTGGCTCGCGCTGCAGCAGGCCGAGGGTCTCGTCGATGCCGTCGACGTGTTCTGCGACGACATCGGTTTTTCGCCGGCGCAGACACGTCGCGTCCTCGATGCGGCCCGATCGCTGGGGCTGCCCGTGAAACTGCACGCCGAGCAACTGAGCAATCAGGGTGGCGCAGCGCTGGCTGCGGAATACGGGGCACTGTCCTGCGACCACCTCGAATGGCTCGATTCGCAGGGCGTGGCGAGCATGGCTGCAGCCGGTACCGTGGCGGTGCTGCTGCCTGGCGCGTTTTACTTTTTGCGCGAGACGCGCCTGCCTCCGGTGGCGGCCCTGCGCGAGGCGGGAGTGCCGATCGCCATCGCCACTGATCACAACCCGGGCTCCGCGCCGGGGCTGTCGCTCCTCCTCATGCTGAACATGGCCTGCACGCTGTTCCGCCTCACGCCCGAGGAGGCCCTGCGTGGGGTTACCGAACACGCGGCCCGCGCGCTCGGTCTGCAGGATAGCCATGGTGTTCTGGCGCCCGGTTACGTGGCGGACTTTGCGCTCTGGGATCTCGAGCACCCGCGCGAGCTCGCGAGCAACTTCGGCCACAACCCGTGCCGTCAGGTGGTGCGGGGCGGACGGCCCATTTCCTTCGCCGGAGGCATGCCTGCATGGGCGGACTAGAGGTGTACACGCTGCACCGCGGACGGGTGCCGCTGCTGGTCAGCCTGCCGCACGCGGGAACGCAGATTCCCGAGTCCGTGGGCGCGCGCCTCCAGCCCCGGGCGCTGCAGACAGAAGACACCGATTGGCATCTCGAGCGTCTCTACGGCTTTGTATTGCAGCTCGGCGCCTCGCTGATCGTGCCGCGGTACAGCCGCTATCTGATCGACCTCAACCGTCCGCCGGATGATGCGCCCCTGTATGCGAATGCCAACACCACCGGTCTGTGCCCCGCCCGGTTCTTTACCGGGGAGCCTCTGTATCGGGAGGGGCAGGAGCCTGATCAGGCTGAGGTACAGGAACGACTGCTCCATGTCTGGCGTCCTTACCACGATGCGCTGGAGGCAGAGCTCGCCCGCCTGCGCGCCGTCCATGGACACGTCGTCCTTTTCGATGCGCACAGCATCCGCAGTGAACTGCCGTGGCTCTTTTCCGGCCGTCTGCCCGACCTCAACCTCGGCACCGCCGATGGCAGCAGTTGCGCGAGCGCGTTGCGCGTTGCGCTCGGCGGTGTTCTGAGCGGGCAGTCGCGTTTCACGCAGGTGACTGACGGGCGTTTCAAGGGCGGCTATATCACTCGCCGTTATGGCCAGCCGGTAACGGGTGTGCACGCCGTTCAACTGGAGATGTGCCAGTACCTTTACATGGACGAGACGCAGCCCTTCGACTGGTGTGAGCAGCGGGCAAGCGAGGTGCAGCCGTTGCTCGGGGATCTTGTTCGCACCCTGCTGGAGTTTCAGCCGTGATGACGACACTGTGGGCACCGCTCGCCTGGATCGATGGTCGCTGGCAGAGCGACGTGTTGTTGCGCATTGGCGCCGACGGCTGCTTTGCAGAGCTTCGCACCGGGGTACCTTGCCCGCCGGCAGCCACTGTGCTGCCGGGCCCCGTGCTGCCGGGCATGGTCGATGCCCACAGCCATGCCTTCCAGCGTGCCTATGCGGGCCTCGCAGAGCGTCGCAGTACCGCGCAGGATGATTTCTGGAGCTGGCGCGAGCGCATGTATGCCGTGGCGCTGCGCATCACGCCGCGACAGATGCGCGTGGTGGCGGCGCAGCTCTATGCCGAACTCCTGCAGGGGGGCTACACGCAGGTCTGCGAGTTCCATTACCTGCACCGCAACGAGGCGGGCGGACACTACGCGGATCCCGCCGAGATGGCGCTCGCGCTGGTGCAGGCGGCGCAGGATGTTGGTATCGGTCTCACGCTGCTGCCGGTGCTCTACGAGCGCGGTGGCTTCTCCAAGCCGCAGTTGCAGCCAGGGCAGCGGCGCTTTGCCAGCACCGTGACCGAGGTGCTGGCGCTGCGTGACCGGGTGCGTGCTCTCGGTTTGCCTTGCGTCGATGCCGGTACCGCGGTGCATTCGCTGCGCGCGGCGCGACCCGAGTCGATGCGCGAACTGGTTGCCGCCGTGCAGGGAGATCCCGCGCCGCTGCACCTGCACGCCGCCGAGCAGACGGGCGAGGTCGAAGACTGCCTGGGTGCCACCGGCATGCGTCCGCTCGAGTGGCTGTGCAAGCACATGCCGCTCGATGCGCGCTGGCATATGGTGCACTCCACGCACGCGGAGCCCGCCGAGATCGAGGCCGTGGCGCGCACGGGCGCTGGGGTGGTGGTGTGCCCATCGACGGAGGCCAACCTCGGCGATGGGTTCTTTGACTTGCCGCGCTGGCTCGGGGCGGGCGTTCCACTGGCCATTGGGTCCGATAGCCAGATCGGCCGCGATTGGCCCGCTGAATTGCGGCAGCTGGAATACAGTCAACGCCTGCTGAGGCGCGAGCGCAATGTGGCTGCCGACCCCGCGCAGGGCGAGGACTCCACGGCGGCCAGACTGCTGCAGTGCAGCCTGCAGGGCGGTGCCGCAGCAGCAGGAAAGCGGCGCTGGGGGCTGCTGCAGGGCGCGCGTGCCGACATGCTGGTTGTCGATGTCGCGGCAGGAGCGCTCACCGGCATGCCCGCAACGCACCTTCTGGACGCGCTGGTGTTCAGCGCGAGCGTGCCTGTCTTCAGTGAGGTGTGGGTGGCCGGACAACGTCTTGTTGTCGCGGGACGCCATCGCTTGCACGCTGCGCTGGCAGAGGAGTTTGCCGCGGTTATGAAGGACGTCTGGGTCCAGCCGGA
>CAJADV010000260.1 GCA_903938575.1 uncultured Gammaproteobacteria bacterium | reverse complement strand
TCCCAAGGACAACGATGCCGAGGTGAACTTCCGCTCCGTTGCCGTGAAGGGGCTCTTTTCGCCTGACGGGTTTGCAACCTTCGCATCAGATGGCCAGACCTATCTCGTCTTCGCAAACGAAGGCGATTACCGCGAAGACAACGCCGACCGCTCCACGGCCACGGCTTTCGGCGGCACCACGCCTCTCGACCGGCTGCGCGTATCCAACAAGGACAGCGTGACCGGCGATCTCGTCACCTTGGGCGCGCGCTCGTTCTCGATCCGCGACACCGCGGGCAATCTGGTCTTCGACAGCGGCAACACGCTGGAGACCGAAGCCAACGCCCGCGGGATTTACGACGACAGCCGCAGCCGTGACAAGGGTGTGGAACCCGAGGGCGTGGCGATCATGAAGATGGAGGACCGCATCTACGCCTTTATCGGCCTGGAGCGCACCACGAGCAGCGCAATAGCCGTCTTCGACGTCACCGTGCCCGCGAATGCGCACTTCGTGGATATGATCGTGACCGCGGGGGACAAGGCACCGGAAGGCCTTGCTGCCTTTAAGCACCGCGGCAAGAACTATTTGGCGATATCCAACGAGACGGTGGCTGCAGGCGCCACCACCAGCAATACCACTCTGTATCGCCTCGACGTCTCCGAGGTCGAGTCCGACTGATCCTTCACCGGAGCGGGACGCCGGGTATCAACCCCGGCGTCCCTGTGTCTGCACCAGAGGCACTCGTCTGAACAGGCCTGTTAAAGCGAGCAAGGCCTGTGGCCTTGGCGGGCCTCAGAACAGCCCGATAACCTTGCCGTTTTCGTCGATATCGATGTGATCGGCCGAAGGCACTTTCGGCAGGCCGGGCATCGTCATGATGTCGCCACAGACCATGACAACGAACTCCGCACCGGCGGCAAGCCGCACCTCGCGGACGTTGACCACATGACCCGAGGGCGCACCCTTCAGGGACGGATCGGTGGAGAACGAGTACTGCGTCTTGGCCACGCACACGGGGTAATGGCCGTAGCCTGCCTCCTGCAGCTGCTTGATCTGCTGGCGTACTTTCGAGTCGGCGGTGATGTCCGAAGCGCCGTAAATCTTGGTGGCGATGGCCTTCATCTTGTCCCAGAGCGGCATCGACTCCTCGTAGACGAAGGTGTGCTTGCCAGGGTTTTTCTCGATCGTATCGACCACGGCATGAGCGAGGTCTGTAGCCCCGGCGCCACCCTCAGCCCAGTGGCGGGCTAGGATGACCGGCGCGCCGTGTTTGGCCATGCGATCCTTGAGCAGTGCTACCTCGGCGTCGGTGTCGGTGGTGCGGTGGTTGATGGCGATCACGCAGGGCAGCCCGTAGTGGTCGCGGATGTTGTGGAGGTGCCGCTCCAGGTTGACGATGCCCTTGTCGAGCGCGGCCAGGTTCTCGGAGCTCATTTCCTTGAGATCACAGCCACCGTGGAACTTGAGCGCGCGTATCGTGGCCACGAGCACCACGGCCGAGGGGCTGATGCCCGATTTGCGACACTTGATGTCGATGAACTTCTCGGCTCCCAGATCAGCGCCGAAGCCCGCCTCGGTCACCACGTAATCGGCGAGTTTCAAGCCGGTCCTGGTGGCGAGCACGGAGTTGCAGCCGTGGGCGATGTTGGCGAAGGGGCCGCCGTGGATGATGGCCGCGTTGTTCTCGAGTGTCTGCACGAGGTTAGGCTTCAGCGCCTCGCGCAGCAGCACGGTCATGGCGCCGGCGGCGTTCAGCTCGCGCGCCTGGACGGGACGCTGGCTGCGGGTGTAGCCGATCACGATGTTCCCGAGGCGCTCCTTGAGATCGTTCAGGCTGGTCGCGAGGCAGAAGATAGCCATCACCTCGGAGGCGACAACGATGTCGAAACCGTCCTGCCGCGGATACCCGTTGCCGGGGCCGCCAAGCGAGCAGGTGATATCGCGCAGGGCGCGGTCGTTCATGTCCATCACACGCTTCCACGTGATGCGGCGCACGTCGATATCGAGGGCGTTGCCGTGATGGATATGGTTGTCGATGAGTGCCGAAAGCAGGTTGTTGGCAAGGCCGATGGCGTTGAAATCGCCGGTGAAGTGGAGGTTGATGTCCTCCATGGGCACGACCTGCGCCATGCCGCCGCCGGCCGCACCGCCCTTCATGCCGAAGACCGGGCCAAGGCTCGGCTCACGCAGACAGATGAGCGCTTTCTTGCCGATCTTGTTCAGTGCATCACCCAGACCGACCGTGGTGGTGGTCTTGCCCTCGCCGGCCGGCGTGGGGCTGATGGCGGTCACGAGAATCAGCTTGCCGTCCGGACGATCAGCCAGGCTGTCGATGTAGTCGAGTGCGATCTTCGCCTTGTACTTGCCGTACTGATCCAGCGAATCCTGCGGAATCCCGAGTCGCGCAGCGACCTCGGTGACGGGATGCATGGTGGCAGCCTGTGCAATCTCGATATCGGAACGCATGTCTTCTCCTTGTCCCCGCGCGGGGCTGGATGCAGTAAAACCGCAGGGCGCCTGGACGCCATGGGGCCCGGTGATGGATGTTTTCAGGGATGGCAGACGCCATCTCGGGGTTGGAGTGGGGGTAACACCGTGACACGCAGACCTTCAAGTCCTGCCCGCCGCGGCACCCGCTCAGCCTACCGCGATTTTAGTCGAGAGCCTCCGCGGGGGGCAACGCGAAGGGGGCGCTGCGCGCCGTGCGAATGCCGGATTAACGCGCTGTTTCCGTGAAAGTTTTTTGCCGACCGTTAAGTTTTCTGGGGCTTTGCGGGGCGGCGGGCTGATGCACGCCACCGTGGTTGTTTGCCCGCTCTGCTGCATCAACGACACGCCACATGATCGATTGCGTGATCAAGCCCCAACTGAGTGGGTCTGCACCGATGAAAAATGTAAGACCTGACCCCGGCTCTCAGCCGTACATACGACAACCCTCGCGGAGACCGCAGCACGCATGAATCCTGCCGAAGTACTGGCTCCCACCCGCACCGCCGCAATGGCACGCATCGCCCGTGTCCGCACCGCCACCTATGCGCGTACGCGCAACCATATCGAGGGTTCGGTGACGGGGCTCTCGCCCTACCTGACGCACGGCGTAGTAACGCTGCGCGAGGTTCTGGGTGAACTGCTCGCCCGCGAAGCGCTGACCGTGGAGCACAAGCTGGTGTACGAGTTCGGCTGGCGCGAATTCTTCCGTCACGCGTGGCATCACGAGGGAGATGGCATCCTGCAGTCGCTGCATCAGGGGCCGCTCCCCGATGACAGCTACGCCAGCACCATGCCCCTCGATATCCGGGAGGCACGCAGCGGCGTGCCGGCGATCGACTGCGCCGTGCGCTCGCTCTACGCCACCGGGACGCTGCACAACCACGCCCGTATGTGGCTCGCCAGCTACGTGGTGCACCTGCGCAAGGTGCATTGGCGCGCGGGGGCAGACTGGCTGGTCGCGCACCTGCTCGATGGCGATCTCGCCAGCAACCATCTGAGCTGGCAATGGGTGGCTGGCACCGGAAGCCACAAACCGTATCTGTTCAACGCAGAGAACGTGGCACGTTACGCGCCACCCGAGTGGCACAGCGCAGGGTCGGTCATTGATCGCAGCTACGAGGACCTGGACCGTATCGCCCGCTCACCCGAGGCGGTTTTCACGGCCTCCAGTAATGACGTTGGCTCTGGGCCGGAGTTGACACCCGAGCCGCCACTCCACAAGAGCCCGCCCCCGGAACTCCGCATTCACGTACCCGACACCGCCGAGACAGAGCGCCTGAAGGACAAACACGTGTGGCTGCTGCACCCGTGGGCGCTGCGCGCGCCGCCGGCAGATCTGCCGCAGAACACCGTGATCATCGGTGTCTATCCGCGCGAGCACCACGAGGCCTGGCCCTGGCCTGCGGCGCGTTGGCGCTGGGTGGACGAGGCGATGACCGCGGTGGCGCCGCAGCGCTGGTTTATGGATGCACCGGGTCTTGCCGCGGCGCTCGGTGGCGCTGCGAGCGTGCGCAGCGTCGATGACCCGCATATGACGCGCTGGTTGCAGCCCGTGGCGCAACTGGCCGCTGCACCCGCCCTCTTCCCGCTGGTGGAGCGCCGCTGTACGAGTTTTTCCCAATGGTGGACACGCGCAATCCGTGGTCTGCGCAACGCCGAGGATTTGTTGTGAGCCAGCCTGCTGCCTTTGAAACACTTACGGTGCTCTACGACGGCGGCTGCCCGCTGTGTCGGCGTGAAATCGCTCATGTGAAGGGGCTCGCAGAAGGCCGCGACCACAGCGGGCTGTGCTTCGTCGACATCAGCAGCGGAGCGAGCACCGACGAGCGCTTCGCAGCCGAGCGCGCGACGCTGCTGGCACGCTTTCACGTGCAGAGACCCGATGGCTCCCGGCTCGATGGCGCGGCAGCGTTTGTGGCGATGTGGGAGCGCCTGCCCGGCTGGCGCTGGCTGGCGCGGCTGGCGCGTTTGCCGGGAATGCTCGTGGTGTTCGAGCAGGCCTACCGCGGTTTTCTGCATCTGCGGCCCGCTATGCAGGCCGTGGCACGCCGGCTGGAATCGATGCAGCGCAAGGACTCAGCTCACCATGTTCCGGGTCTCTCGACACACCTCGAGCGTGAACTGCGTTCAGACCATGCGGGCGAAACGGGCGCTGTCTGCATCTACCGCGGCATCGCGTCCGTAGCAGCATGGCGACATGACGGCGAATTGCTCGCCTTCGCACGCCGGCATGGCGATAGCGAGGCCGAGCATCTGCGGCTGGTAGAGGAGTGGCTGCCGCCGGCCCGCCGCAGCCGCCTGCTGGTGCCCTGGCGCATTGCGGGATGGTTGACCGGCGCGCTTCCGGCGTTGTTCGGACGACGCTCCGTGTACGCGACCATCGCGGCGGTGGAAACCTTTGTGGATCAGCACTACCAGCAGCAGATTGAGCACTTGCACCGGCACGGTGGCCCCGACGGCCTGCTGCCACTGCTCCTGCGCTGCCAGACCGACGAACGTCATCACCGGGACGAGGCCGCTGCCCTTGCAGGTACGCCGGTACCGATTGCATTGCGTGCATGGTGCACGGTGGTTGGAAGGGGGTCAGCGGTGGCGGTCGTGGTGGCGCGGCGCATCTGACACAACGCGCAAAGAACAGGCGCACCGCATGACAGCGGTGCGCCAAACCGCCGATGCCTCAGGTCGGGACCCACCTGAAGAAATCGATGCCGCACACTTCCTCGAATCCGAGCTTCGCGGCAATCGGTGCGGAAGTCGTGCGGTCACCCTGCAACACCGCCGCGTCCTTGCCCATGGCGCGGGCAGCTCGCAGCCGTGCGGCCATCATCGCCGTGTAGATCCCGTGACCACGATAATCGCTCAGCGTGGCTGCGCCTTGCATCACCGCGACGCTGCTGCCCCGAGGCGAGAACATGCTGGAGACCGACACCGGGCCTTCGACACCGTCCAGAAACGCCAGATAGTGACCGCCACAATCGACGAGCGGGAACAAATCGCAGAAGACCTCGGACAAATCCTCGGGCAAGGGGTAGCCGGTTGTGTACAGGCGAACGACATCGTGTCGATCCGCGCTGGTCGCCGGTCGCACGGTCACCGCCGGATTGCATTTGATATCACGATTCAGGTCGGTCAACACCAGCCCGGCTTGTTCGATCAGCTTGCTGAATCCGGCGGCCTCGAGCCGGCTCACCAGATCGACCGGGGTGGACGACGGGTTGAGCCACCAGCCCACCTCGTGTTGGCGTTTGCCGAAGAAATCCTGCACCTGTGCTATGACCGCATCAGCATTTTCTTCGGTGAGAGTGGACATGCCGACCATGTTGCCGAACAGATGGGAAATGTTTGGCGTGGCGTGCGCCCGAAGGCCCGGGAAACTCCGGACTTCCCAATGCCCGGGCAGTTCCGGGAACTCGAACATGCTGTTCTCGATGGCATACAGGATCTCTGTCTTGCTCGCGGTCATGTGGGCCTCGCTTTGGGTGTGGGAGCCTTGGCGGTCTTGCGATGTTCGCTCGACTGTGGCGGCTAGCGGGCTGGGAATAATGTCAGGAGTCGAGTGAGTATCCGGCGTACTCTGGCCGCCGCGCAAGGCTCGAGCCAGGGCCGGCCTCCGGGCCGCGAACACACCCGTCCAGCGAAGCTGCGGATCGCGACCGGCAGCGCTGCAGAATCGCGTCGAGTGATTGCAGGAACGGGGGCTTGCCGGGGACACTGCGGCTACCATGGCCGCGCGCCCCTTCACACAACAAACGCTTCGGAGTCCACACCTGATGCCGCACTACCCCGCCGCTCTCCTGCTCTGCATTGCCTCCGTGTTGCTGCCCGCGCTGGTGCACGCGCAGGGCGACCCCGAAATGGACCCGCGCTCGATGGGCGGTGGTGACTGCACAAAGAACCCGCTGAACTGCCGTGACACCCCAAACCCGCTACCTGCCACCGACACGGTATGGCTTGAGCAAATGACCTGGATGGACGTTCGCGACGCGCTCGCCGCGGGCAAGCGCAGCGTGCTCGTCCCCACCGGCGGAATCGAGCCCAACGGTCCGTGGGTGGCGCTCGGCAAACACAACGTGATCCTGCAGGCGAACTGCGAGGCCATCGCCCGCCGCTTGGGCAAGACTCTCTGCGCACCGGTGATCAAACACGTCCCCGAAGGCGATATCGACCCGCCCTCGAGTCATATGCGCACACCCGGCACGATCAGCCTGCGTGAGGACACCTTCCGCGCGCTGCTCACCGACACGGCAGACTCGCTGATTGCGGGAGGCTTCACCGAGGTGTTGTTCATCGGCGATAGCGGTGGCAATCAGGCGGGGCAACAGGCAGTGGCCGAGGCGCTCACGCGCAAATATGCAGGCCGCGCCCACGTGTTCCAGGTCGCGGCCTACTACGACTACGACGCGGTGATCGCGCATATGGCTGGCAAAGGCCTCGTCGAGGGCGAACAGGAAAACCTCCACGATGACGCCTTCACCACGCTGAACATGTATGTGGTGGATCCCGGATCCGTACGCTTCGCGGCGCGCCGGGAGGCAGGCAAAGCGCGCATCAACGGGGTGGATATCTCGGACGCGGCGCGCAACGCGACGCTGGGGCGTGAGATCGTGGAGTTCCGCGCGGCCTTCACCGCGAAGGCGATCGCAGCAATACGCGCGGGTGCGGGCTCGCGTCAGTAAAGACCCGGCGAACTCATCCTGAACCCTGAACGGCTCAGAGCGGACGGTAAGCCTCCGCAAGCCCGAAGTGCGCCGGCCCGAATACGCGCAAGCCGGCCGGCGTGCGCCAAAGCGGGGGCGCCGGAAAACCCAGCACCGTGACCAGCCGCCCCGGTTCGAACTCAGGGTTGGCTATGGCCACCGCCGTGCCCGAATCCACCACGGAAATCAGATCCGGCGGCAGGACACTCACCGCATCGTCCTTCCACGCCACGATGTTTTCGTTCTTGAACCGGATGCGATAACGACTCGCTGCAAACTCACCACGCCCCTCGATCAGCACCTCGCCGACGAGGAATCCGGCTTCGTCACGCCACGGGCATTCCAGCACCACGCCCTGAAACAAACGCTGGCCCGGCACCGTCGCCAGCAATGCCGCCACGGGATCCGTGCCCGCTGCCACGGACTGGCGTACCGCCTGGCCCAAGGCCCGCGCCTTGGAGATCGTGCCAACGATCAGCGCGCCCGAACGGCGGATCTCCAGGCCCGACAAAGCCGCATCCGTGACGCCGAGATCACCCGCGCTGGCAACCGATAGCGCCCGGAGCAGATCCTCGATCCTGGAGTCGCGGGCGACTTTTTCGAGAATCAGCGAGTCTCCGAAAGCACTCACCGCAGCCAGTGGCAAGTTGGACAGCCCTGCGACAAGTACGGAGTCCTGGGTCGCTTCCGGTGTAGCGCGGCCGACACGATCCGCATCGAGCAGCGGGATACCGAGCCGCGCCGCCGTCGATAATGCAGCAGCCGTGCTCCAGGGTCCCAGTTCGCCTGCCACCACCGCCACGAAGGGTCGATTGAGAAAGCGACTCAGCCGCCGGAAAGAGGCTTCCACGTTGTCCTCTTTGGCCCGCGGCAAACCGGCAAAGCGCGCGCGATCCTCCTCGCTCTGTGGCGCGAGGCTGCCGATCCCGTAAGGCGACGCAACCCACTCGTCATCTCCCAACTCGGCAACCGGCAGCAAACGGAACGCCCGTCCGGCCTCGAGCTCGTCGTTTACTCTGGCCAGGCCCTCGGCGTATTTGCCACCGCCGCCACAGCCAAGAACCGCGCAGCCGGTCAGGATGTCCTCGATCGCAACCCTGTCGAGAAGGAGTTCGCCACGGCGAGCCGGGCCCGATGCCCCGCCATCAGCGGCACCCAAGACGGGCACTGCCGATGCTCCCACACCGAGCAACGCTGCGTTTTTGAGAAAACTCCGCCGGGAATCGTTGGCGTTCATGCGGCGCACCGGGCAACGATCAGACGTGCCGCGCAGCGATCGACGATGACTTTCTGAGGTGTATCAGCACGCATCTTTTCAAGCCTCCGGGTTTGCCGCAGCACTCTGCCTGATCTTGAGGCCCCGGCACAGCGTGGTCGACATCGAACGATCGCTAGATCACATGCCTGTCGAAGAAATCCAGGATCAATTTCCACGACCAGGAGAGACTGTAGGTGTGGCCCATTTTCGCGCGGCAATCGAGCACCTTGGGCCAGCCGCTGACGTTCGAACAGTAGGTGCGGCAGTCGGTCTTGGCGTTACGGTCGTCGAATGCCACGGCCGCCGACAGCCCACAACCGTTTGCCTGTGCCCAGCGCCGGGTGATGGCGGTTGCTCCGGTGTAGTAGAAGCGGTCAGTGCCGTTGGAGGTGGTTGTGTAGGAGGGGTTTTCCCAAGCGCCCGGCGGCACCGTGGCGTCCATGGTGCCGGTGATCACGAGTACGGGCATGTCAACACGCCGGCCCTGTGCGTCGGTTTTTCCCTGTGCACGCAGAAAGGCCCTGTGCGGCAGGCCGATCAGCGGCGCTATGGCCCGGAAGGTCTGCGCGCTGACGGGATTTTGCCCCAGCTCCCAGGTGAACATGCCGCCGTTGGAACCGCCGGTTGCGTAGATCCTGCCGGCGTCCACGCACATGCTGCTCTTGATGCGTTCCACCAGCGCCACGGCGAAGGCCACGTCGTCTGCCTGGCAGTGCGTCCACGAACAGGTGTTCCCCGCAATCGCGGGCTGCACTCCGCACGAGGGATAGCGGTAATCAGGTGTCTTCGTGGTATCGCAGATCGCGTTGGTGTCGCCGGGAACTGCGCTGATGCCGTCGCCATCGAGTCCGGTCGCAGAACCACTGAAGGTCCAGGAATTGTTGCGGGCATCCGGCGAGCCAGAACCGACGCCGCGCGGCGCCACCAGGATGTAGCCCCGCCGGTTGGCGAGCGAGGTGACGCGGGTGCGCCCGAGAAACTCGTTTTCATTCCCGCCCCAG
>CAJADV010000259.1 GCA_903938575.1 uncultured Gammaproteobacteria bacterium | reverse complement strand
TCTGCGACGAGGTCTACTCGATGATCACCTTCAGCCGCCGCCATACCAGCCTGCGCGCTGCTGCCGCGCAGACCGACAACGTGGTGATGGTCGACGCGCTTTCGAAATCCCACGCCATGAGCGGATGGCGGATCGGCTGGACGGTCTCCCCGGTGCCGCTCGCGGAGCGGCTGGCGCGCTTTGGTGCGGCGATGCTCTTCGGCTGCTCGCAGTTCATCCAGGACGCCGCGGCGTTCGCGCTGCGCAACGACGACGTCTACGTCGAGAAGATGCGACTCGAGTACCTCGCACGGCGTGACCTGCTGGTAGCCGGCCTGAACGCCTTGCCGGGCCTGCGCTGCGCGGTGCCCGATGCGGGGATGTTCGTGATGGTGGATGTCTCCGGCACGGGCATGGATGGCGCAGGCTTTGCGGAAAAACTCTTCGATGCTGTGGGCGTGTCTACCGTGCCCGGCGTGGGCTTCGGGCCCAGCGCGCGCGATTACGTGCGCCTCAGCCTGGCGCAGGATCAGGCTACTTTGAGGCGGGCGCTGGAACGCATCAGCCGATTTGTGGCGGAGCACACGCGCCTCCTGTAACACGGGCCATGCCCACAAGCGCCAACTCATCACACGGCCAAGAACCACCGCAGGCCACGCAACGTATGCTCCCGTCATGCACAACAACACGCCACCCCACCCCCCCGTCCGCTGGAAAGGCAACAAAGCCTCGTTGCCTTCCAAGCCCTGTACCGTCTGCGGTCGCAGCATGACTTGGCGTCGCGCCTGGGCACGCAACTGGGAAGAGGTACGGTACTGCTCCGAGGCCTGCCGGCGGCAACGCCCCCGCGGTGACAACAATGCTCCCTGAGACGCTGCGCCACCTCGTGATCGTGCTGGGGGATCAGCTTGACCTCGAGGCCGCCTGCTTCGACGGTTTCGATCCCGCGCAGGATGCAGTGTGGATGGCCGAGGTGGCGGAAGAATCCACCCACGTGCCCTCGAGCAAGCAGCGCACAACGTTTTTTCTCTCGGCCATGCGCCAGTTTGCGCAGGCACTGCGCGAGACCGGTCGACCGCTGCACTACATGCGCCTCAACGACGCCGGCAACCCGGGCACGCTGGCGGGCGCACTCGCAGCAGACATCACGCGACTGCGCCCCGCAGCGCTACTGCTCACCGCGCCGGGTGACTGGCGCGTGCTGCAATCACTGCGCGCGGTGGCCGCGTCGGCAGGACTTCCGCTGGAGCTCCGCGATGACCGGCACTTCTACTCCACCGTACGCGATTTCGCCGCGCACGCGGCCGGGCGCAAGCAACTGCGGATGGAATACTTCTACCGCGAGATGCGTCGTCGCCACGGCGTGCTTATGGATGGCAGCGAACCCGCCGGCGGGCAATGGAACTTCGAC
Organism: uncultured Gammaproteobacteria bacterium; assembly: GCA_903938575.1. Taxonomy (GTDB): domain Bacteria; phylum Pseudomonadota; class Gammaproteobacteria; order Pseudomonadales; family UBA5518; genus UBA5518. Next base: position 574 of record CAJADV010000259.1, on the reverse strand, counting down.
GCCGACAACCGCGAGAGCTTCGGCCGCGCCGGACCGGTGGATGTGCCGGTGCCGCTGCGCGTGGCGCCCGATACGATCACGCAGGAGGTGATCGCCCTGGTGGAATCCCGCTTCGCCACGCACCCGGGCAGTGTCCGGGACTTCGGCTGGCCCGTGACTCGTGCGGATGCGCTGCGTGCGCTTGATGTCTTCGTACGCGAACGTCTGCCGCACTTCGGGCGCTTTCAGGATGCGCTCTGGCCGGGCGAACCGTGGCTGTGGCATGCGCATATCTCCGCGGCACTGAATTGCAAGCTGCTCTCGCCGCGCGAGGTGGTGGCTGCCGCAGAAGCCGCGTGGCGCGCGGGTGCGGTGCCGATAGCAAGCGCTGAGGGCTTCATACGGCAGGTGCTCGGCTGGCGCGAATACGTGCGCGGCATCTACTGGATGCAGATGCCCGGGTACCTCGAACGCAACAGCCTCGATGCGCAGGAGCCACTGCCCGCGTTCTACTGGAACGGCGAGACACGCATGGCCTGCATGGCCGATGCGATCGGCCAGACGCTCACGCACGGCTATGCGCACCATATCCAGC
>CAJADV010000258.1 GCA_903938575.1 uncultured Gammaproteobacteria bacterium | reverse complement strand
TGGTGGGCGAGTTCCAGACCGGTGCACCCGCGGGGCCCACGATGGGAATGCCGATACCATTCTTCTTGCCCGTCTCGCGCGGCTCCTGCGGAATCGAGTAGCTCTTCCACAGCATCTTGCCGGTGGCGGCGTCGAAGGCCGCCACGCCGCCGCGGAAGGTGCAGCAGCGGTAGTTCGGGTCTGCCGCCACCGCCCACTCGCGCGATGACATGGGCACGAAAAGTTTGCCCTCGAAGAGCTTGGGCGAGCCGGTGATGGTGACGTCTTTGTGGTCGGCAAGACTCGAGCGCCACTGCAGGCTCCCGTCTTTCGCGTTCAGCGCATACAGGTTGCCGTTGGTGTCGCCCACGTAGAGAACGGTGGCCGCGCCTGCGGTGCCGTGACCGATGCTCACCGCCGCACGCACTTCGGTGTCGGCTTTGAACGCCCAGTGCAGGCAACCGCTGTGGAGATCGATGGCATGGACCGTACCGCTCTGCGAGCCCACGTAGACGGTGTCGCCGTCGACGGTGGGTTGCGAGCGCGCGCGGGTCGCGCCGGGATAGTCGAATACCCATGCCAGTTGCAGGCCACCGACGGTCTGCGGCGTGATACCCGCCGTGCCGGCGTCCACGAAACGGCTGTTGCGCTCGTCCATGCCCCAGCTGCCCACGGTGCCACCGCCACGCTTCTGCGTGCCGTCTGCGGAACAGGCCTTCATCTGCGTGTCGGCCACCTGCGAGGGTGCTGATCCGGCGAGGTAGGTCGCGACCGCGAGGCGCTCCTCGGCCGACAGCGCTGCGCCCTGTCCCTTCATCACGCCGTTTTCCAGCGCCTCGAGGATCCGCTCGGGCGCACTCATGCGGAACACGATGTTGTGCGGCGCGCGTGGCACATTGCCTTCGTGGCAGCTGCTGCAGTGCTTCTGGTACACCGCCTCGCCCGAGACCGCGGCGAGCGCTGTGCCGGCAACAAGCATCACGGGCGCGAGGACCGCGGCGCAGACGAGGCGCAGGGCGGGGCTTCGCAAGCTCATCAGTAGTTGACCGTCGCGCGGATGGCCGCTTCGATGTCGGCAAGCGAGGGCAGGTAGGCGCGCTCCAGGATCGGGCTCGCAGGCACCGGTGTATGCGGGGCGGTCACCTTGCGTATCGGTGCGTCGAGGTAGTCGAAGCCTTTCTCGGCAATGATGCTCGAGACCTCGGAGGCCATGCTGCAGTAGGGGTTCGCCTCGTCGAGCACCACCAGCCTGCCGGTCTTCTGCACGCTGGCGAGTATCGCCTCGTCGTCGAGCGGTGAGAGCGTGCGCGGGTCGATCACTTCCACCGAGATGCCCTGCGAACGCAGGCTGTCGGCGACGTCGCGGGCCAGCAGCACCATGCGCGAGAAGGCCACGACCGTGACGTCCGTTCCCTCGCGCACCGTGCGTGCCTTGCCGAAGGGGATGGTGTAGGGCTCGTCGGGAACCTCGCATCGCTCGGTGTAGATCGCCTTGTGTTCGCAGAACACCACCGGGTCGTCGTCGCGGATCGCCTGCGCGAGCAGGCCCTTGGCGTCGTAGGCGTTGCTCGGCGCCACCACCTTGATGCCGGGGATGGCCACCAGCATCGGATACAGGATCGCGGAGTGCTGCGGGCCCGTGCCCATCCCCGAGCCGATCATGGTGCGGATGGTGATCGGGGTGCTCGCACGGCCGCCGAACATGTAGCGGAACTTCGCGATCTGGTTCATCAACTGATCGAGGCAGACGCCCAGAAAGTCGATGAACATCAGTTCCGCCACCGGGCGCAGGCCCGTGAGAGCGGCGCCGCCTGCGGCGCCGATGATCGCGGACTCGGTGATCGGGGTGTCGATCACGCGGCGCTTGCCGAAGGCCTCGGCAAGGCCGAGCGAGACGCCATAGGCGCCGCCACCTTCGCTGGCGACGTCCTCGCCGATCAGTATCACGCGATCGTCGCGCGCCATTTCCTCGTGCAGGGTCTTGTTGATGGCCTCGCGGATGCTGAGATTGCTCACGCTGTTTCTCCCCGGTAGCTCAGATAGACGTCGGTATACAACTGGTCGGGCGTCGGATCGTCTGCCGCGAGGGCACGCTCCACGGCGGCGTCGAGGCTGGACTGGATCTCGGCATCGATCGCTGCGATCTGCGCGGGATCGAGGTCCTTGCAACGGGGATCCTGCAGGAACTTCTCGATGGGATCGGCGTTGGTGCGCGCGGCGGCGATTTCAGCGGCGTCGCGGTATTGCTGCGGATCGCCCTCGAAATGGCCGTAGTAGCGCGTGGCGATGGCCTCTACTGCCGTGGGGCCGCCGCCGGTGCGGCCGCGCTCCACTGCTTCTGCGAGTGTCTCGTAGACCGTGAAGAAATCGCTGCCGTCGATGGTCACCGCCGGCATGCCGTAGGCGCCTGCGCGCGCGGCGATGCGCCCGTCGGGCTTGGGGCTCTTCGTGAACTCGGCGTAGTGGTTGTTTTCGTAGAGGAAGATCATGGGCAGTTGCAGAACGGTGGCGAGGTTCAGCGATTCCGCCACCGTGCCCTGGTCCGATGCGCCATCACCGATGAACGCCACCGACACCTTGCCGGTGCCGAGTGTTTTTGCTGTCAGCGCGGCGCCCGCTGCGATGGGCGGCCCGCCGCCCACGATGGCGTTGGCGCCGAGCATGCCTTTCTTCATGTCGGCGATGTGCATCGAGCCGCCCTTGCCCTTGCAGATGCCGTCCTGCTTGCAGGCGAGTTCGAGCAGCATGTCCTCGATGTCGCAGCCCTTGGCGATGCAGTGGCCGTGGCCGCGGTGGGTGCTGGCGATGTAGTCCTCGTCACTGAGGTGCATGCACACGCCCACGGCGATCGCTTCCTGGCCGCGATAGACGTGGATGAAGCCCGGCAGGTTGCCCTGCTGGTACTCGGCCCGGATGCGCTCCTCGAACTCGCGGATCAATTTCATCGAGCGATAAGCGCGATAAAGGGTCTCGGATGTGTATTCCACAGGCTGCTCCATTCAGTCGGTTTCTATGAGATCCAGCGGATAGCGGTAGATGCTCTCCGTCCGGTCCTCGCCAATGACGAACACGTTTTCCATGTGCGAGGGGCCGTGCCGGCTCCCGAAATACAGGGCATCGAAGCTGAGTACCATCGAGGGCTGGATGGTGAAGCCCTCGACCGCGGCGTGCAGCCCCGTTCCCGGATAGCGCACGGGACTCTCGAGCGGAACGCGTCCGATCGAGTGGACGATCATCAGCAATTTACCCGGCGCGTCGAGATCGCGGGCCAGCCCGTTGCGCACGCTCTCGCAGATCTGTGCCGAGTTTGCCCCGGGCCGCAACTTGGCCGCCACCTCCTCGAAGCAGCGCTGCACCAGCGCATGCTGTTCGCGGTAGGCGCTGGAAGCACGCCCCAGATGCGCCGTCCGGTTGATGTCGATCCACACGCTGCGGTACTTGCCCTGCGTCTCGAGGATCGCGATCTCCCCGCCCTTGAAGGGCGCATCAAAACGGGTGCGGAAGAGGTCAGGCTTGAAGATCGTGTCGTAGCTGCCGCCAAAGAGCATCGGGCTGCTCGGCAGCGGATCGATGCCCTCGTCGATCATGAAATGCGCGACGGATTTTTCCACCGCCGCCCAGGAACTGCCGATACGCAGTGCGCCAACCGTGTGCGCCATGACGCGATCGGCTTTGCCGCCGCTTTCGCGGAGGATCGCGATCTCCTCGGGCGTTTTGATGGAGCGTGCGGCCATCACCAGTTCCAGCCCGTCGTGGCAGGGCTGGCCGCACAGGCCGTTCACCCGCGTTGCCACCCGCATGTCATCGAAGAGGACCGATTGGCCCGAGAGGCCGGGCGATTGTTCCAGGCACCGGGCGATGCCGCGGATGATGTCCGGGGCACAGACATCGTCCACGCGCGCAGTGATCTTGCCCAGATCCGCGAGCAGATCTGCCGGAAGCGCCAGATGCACGTCTTCTGCGCGAGCGGCAGCGCAGAAATTGAGAAGGTCGAAGCAGCGCAGCCGGTCGAAGAACACCGGCTGCCCTTGCCGCTCGGCAACCACCAGCCCGATCAGGCTTGCCTCGGGCAGGAACAAGGTGACCGGTGCGCCGGCGTCGGTAGGGATGAAGACTGCCGAAATCGGCTCCGGCAGTCTCCAGCCGTCCATCACGGACTCGAAGCCGGAACTGTAGGCCACGTTCTCGGAGGTCGACAGGACGAGCCCTGCAACCCCGGCCGCCGACAGGCGTTCCCGCAGCCGGGCCACTTTTATTTCATGCATCGCAGGCACCCCCAAATCTAAAAAGCCGGCACGAGCCGGCTTTCCAGAAACCCCGTGGGATTCGATCTCAGAACTTGTAACCCACCTGAACGCCCAGTTCACGCGGCGGCGCGTGACGGCTGAAGTTCCACAGGGTTGCCACCGGGTTTGCGCCTACCCGGTACGTTTGATCGGTGAGGTTCTTGCCGTAAGCCGTCAGCTCCACCTTCTCGTTGCAGCTCTCCCAGGTGATGAAGGCGTTGAGCAGCGTGCGCTCCTCGCCCTGCGTGTTTGCCTTCTGAATGATAATGGGCTCGCCCGAGGCGTCCGCGCCCTGCCCGTTGGCGGGGAAGGAGTTGGTCTCGAACTCGTCCATGTAGCTCATGTTCAGGTTGTAGGTGAGTGAGGAGCCATCGCTCAGGTCGTGGAAGTAGGTGAGCGTCAGACCTGCCGTCCACTCCGGCGAGAACGGGACGTCGAGGTCAGACAAGTCGATCGGGCGGGGATCGCCCGTGAGCCCGAGGTCAGCCGGGTTCACGCCGGGCTCGTAGGAGTCGTAGGTGTGATCCAGCCAGCCAAGGAAGGCGTCGATACGGAAGCTCTCGACGGGCACGAAGGACATTTCCAGCTCGGCACCGTTCGCCGTGCTCTCGCCCTCGTTGACCGCGCGGGTTTCCTGGAAGGTGTTGCCCGCAGCGTCTATGAACGTGACCACGGTGTCGCGTTGGAGGTTCTCGTACTTGGTGTTGAACAGGGCGGCGTTCATGCGGAGCATGCCGTCCATCGCGTCGGCCTTGAGGCCGAGCTCGAAGTTCTTGTTCTTCTCGCTGGCGTAGGGCGCACACGACGACGCCGAGCCGCAGGTCTCAGAGAAACCGCCCCCCACGAAACCGGTGGCGTAGCTGATGTAGGTCATCAGGTTGTCGGTCCAGTGGTAGTCGAGCACCACGCGGTAGGTATCGGCACTGAAGGTCTTGTTATCCGTGATGTTGTTGCCGAAGGCCGAATCCGGCAGCGGGTTGGTGAAGGCTCCGCGCCACTGGGATGCATCGATGAAGTTGCTCACCGGGTTGGCCGCGGTGCCCAGGCTCAGGCGGTGGAAGTCTTTTTCGTCCTCGGTGTGACGCGCGCCGACCGTGAGCTTCATCTGCTCGCTGATGTCGTAGGTGCCATCGGCATATACCGCCCAGCCCTTGCGGTCCTGGGTGGTGTTCTGCACTTCGAAGCGATCGCGGTAGAACTCGCCTGCGGGGCCCACCAGCGGCAGGAAGAAGCCGAGGTTGCCAAAGACCACGAAATCAACGTTGTCCTCGTAGTAGCCCGCGCCGGTGGTGACGTTGAAGGGGCCGTCGTACTGCGTGGACAGGCGGAATTCCTGTTGCAGCTGGTCGCGCTTGGAGTTGCGGCTGGCGTCGTAGAGGCTCGTGTATGCCTCACCGGTGTAGGTGCTGGCGAGGATTTCTTCCTGCTTGCGCAGGCCGGTGATCGACTTGAATTCGTACTGGCCAAGGGTGAGGGCCTGAGTCAGGTACACGCCCTTGCCGTCGACCTGGTGGCCTGCGGGGAGGTCGATCACCTTGTTGTCCTGGTAGGACTGGCCGGTGGAGAAGGGATCCCCGCCGCCGATGCCCGGGAAGCCGATGATCGGCCAGATGTAGCCTTCGCCTTCGGGAGTTTCGTTGGCCGCTACCTGGGTGTCACCACGGTCCTTCACGTATTCGAAGATCAGGTCTGCCGCGTAGGCCTCGGTGGGCTCCCAGCGGAATTTCAATTTGCCGGCGAATACATCGGTGCCGCCGATCTTGGCGCCATCACCCACCAGGGGGTACGTGGAGATCACCGAGTCGATGCAACCCTGATCTACGCCGGTGGGCGTGATGCAGCCAAAGCTGAGGAAGTCGCCGCCCGGCGGCTTGTCGTTGGTGTAGAAGCCTTCGCTGGTGTCCTTGATGACGGACAGACGTGCCGCGAGGGTGTCGCCCATGGGTACGTTCAGTGCGAACTTCAGTTTCTTGGCGTCCGAATCATTCGAGCTGAACTGGCTGTAGTTGCCTTCGATGTTGCCGAAGAACTCGCCGAGTACCGGCTTCTTGGTGGTGAAGGCGATGGCGCCACCGGTGGTGTTCTTGCCGAACAGCGTGCCTTGCGGGCCGCGGAAGATTTCGACCTGCTCGAGGTCGAACATCTCGACGAACTGCGACTGCACGTGGTTGAAGGCGAAGTCATCGACCGTGATGCCGACCGAGGGGTCTTTGGTGACCAGAATCGAGATGAAGCCGGTGCCGCGCATACCGCCGCCGATGGCGTTGAAGCCTACCTGCGGGGTCAGGATGACGTTGGGCGCCATCTGGCCGAGGGCCGAGACATCATGCTGGAAGCTGTTCTCGATTTGCTTGGCGGTCAGGGTGGTGACGGCGATCGAGAGATCCTGCTGGGCCACGCTGCGCTTGGTGCCGGTGACGACGATCTCTTCGATGTCGAGTTTGCCTGCGGCTTCCTGAGCCCATGCGAGCGAGCCGCCCAGAAGTGCCGGGACCATGATGCAGGAAGCGAGGACATGCAGACGGAAGGGGGGTTTGATGATCACTATGGTCTCCTGGACGGATTGAACTTATACAACTCACACACTTAGGCACCGGTCATTGATGCCGGGGGCTCAACCGCGGACTTTAACCCCGCTCGCGATGAATCGCAATGCGGTCAAGGCCTGAGCCTCGCCGTGCCGGGCTCAGACCTTGCGATGACTGAAACACAGGTGTAGTTCGTCGAGGTTCCTGCCGAAGAAGCTCGGCAGATACCGCGGGGCGGGCATGTCTGGCGCCGGGCGGAAGTCATCGAGCCTGTCGAGCAGGGCCCTGAAAGCGCTTATCAGCTCCTGCCGGGCGAGCGCCGCGCCCACGCAGACGTGCCGGCCCACGCCGAATGCGAGATGGTTGCCGGGTTTGCGGCGGTGCAGGTCGATGCGATCGGGGTCGGGAAACTGCCCCGGGTCGCGGTTGGCCGCGCCGAAGCGGATGCTGAGCAGCTCTCCCTCGGCCAACTCGACGTCTCCGAGACGTGCGCTGGCTGCGCAGCGACGGAACATGCCCTGCGCCGGGGACTCGAGGCGCAGGATTTCCTCGGCGAGGTTCTCCAGCAGCCTGGGGTTCTGGCGCACGGCCGCGATGGGGGCCGGGTCCTCGAGCAGCAGCTTCATGCCGGAGGAGATCGCCGCGGTCGTGGTCTCGTTGCCGGAGGCCAGCAAATCGATGGTGAGTATGGTGATCAGTTCCTGCATGTCGAAGGCGCTGCCGTCGGTGTCGCGGTGCTGGATGGCCTCCGTCAGCATGTCGTCCCGCGGTTCGCGCCTGCGTTCGGCGATCATTTCGGCGAAGTACTGCTGCATCTCTACTACAAGCTTCGCGCACTCGATCCGCCGCTCGCGCGTCACCATCAGGCTGAAGGGCTCGACGATGGCATCCGACCAGGCCTTGAAGCGGGCTATGTCGCCACGCGGCACACCGATCAGGTCGGCGATGACGTACATCGGCAGCGGATGCGCGAAATCCTGCACGAACGCCACCTGCGTGCGCTCCCCGAAGCCGGCGATCAGTTCGGCGGCCACCTTGTCGATCATCGGCGTTGCGCGACGCACCCGCTCGGCCGTGAACAGGCCTTCGAGGAAGCGCCTGATCCGGGTGTGCCGCGGCGGATCCGAGGTCGAGCAGGAGGCGAGCGGCAGCCAGCCGCCGGACGTGTAGATGTCGATGATCTCCTGCGGTATGCCGTCGTCGGCGAGCGCCATCGGGCTCACACCGCTCAGGAAGAGATCAGGCTGGCGTATGGCCTCGCGAGCAACGTCAAAGCCCGTGACCAGATGAAAGCCGGTGTTCGGCATCCGGTACACCGGGGCTTGCGCACGAAGGCGCGCGTAATAGCCGTAGGGGCACTCCTGCACGGCCGGATCCATCAGGTCGTCGCTATTCTGCATGGCAGTGTGCCTCTTTCTACTTATCTGCTTGTCTGTGCGCCGCGGCTCAGCGCTCCCGTGGCAGGGCGAAGGCCACGATTTCGTCACCCCGGGTCGAGTCGAACCACAGGTGATGCCCGGTGACCATGGCCACGAACTGCCTGCCGTCTGCCTCGTAGGTCATGGGGGCCGCCTGCGTGCCGGCCGGCATTTCCTGCCGCCAGAGCATCTTGCCTGAATCGATGTCGAAGGCGCGCAGAAAACCGTCCATGGTCGCGCCGATAAAAATCAGCCCGCCTGCGGTGACCACCGGGCCGCCGAGATTCGGTGTGCCGAGGTTCCACTCGATGGGTATCGGCAGCTGTTTTTCGATGGATCCCAGCGGCACGCGCCACCGGATCGAGCCGTCGGCCAGATCCACTGCCACCAACTCGCCCCACGGGGGCGCGGTGCAGGGCGCCCCGAGCGGTGAGAGCAGCCAGTCGCGGTGCGTGCCATAGGGTGTGCCCGTTGCTGCGGCCACATCGGTGCCGTTGGCGAGGCTGATGCCTTCGATGCCCGGGATTTCCGCGCGCGGAATCATCTGCAGCGCCTGTGCTACGCGGTTCACGTTGACGATCATCAACTGGCGGTCGGGGTCGAAGGCAGCACCTCCCCAGTTGGCGCCACCGGCAGAGCCCGGGGTGAGCAGCGTGCCTTCGCCCGCCGACGGCGGTGTATAAATGCCTTCAGAACGCAGCGCCTCGATTTTTTTGCGGCACTGCGCCTTGTCCCAGAAGGTGAAGCCCCAGGCGTCATCGGGTGTGATGGAGGTCGGGACCAGCGGCTCGGGCTTGACCGGGAAGGGCTGGGTCGGCGAGAGCCACTCTCCGGGCAGACCGCCCTGCGGCACGGGGCGTTCCTCGATCGGAAACAGCGGCTTGCCCGTAACGCGGTCGAATACGAACACAAAACCCTGCTTAGTGTTCTGCACCACGGCCGGCACGGTGGTGCCGCCGTGCCGCAGCTCCGCCAGCAGCGGTGGCGCGGATACGTCGTAGTCCCAGATGTCGTGGTGCACCGTCTGGAAATGCCAGATCGGCTTGCCGGTGTTGGCATCCAGTGCCACCAGCGAGCTGGAGTACAGGTTGTCGCCTTTGCGCATCCCGCCGTAAAAATCCGGTGAGGCCGATCCGACCGGGGCATAGATGATGCCGCGCGCCTCATCGGCAACCATGGTCGACCACACGTTGGCCGCTCCGGTACGCAGTGCGCTGCCTTCGAGCCAGGTGGCATAGGCGGGATCGGCGGGGTCTTGCGGGATCGGGTCGAAGTGCCAGCGAGCGGCACCGGTCCGGGCGTCGAAGGCGAAGACGGTGCCGGGCGGGGCATCGCTGCGGATGTTGTCCGTGATGGCCGAGCCGAGCGCGACCACCCCGTTCACCACCACGGGCGCGGAGGTGAGTTTGGCTTCGCCGGGGAATTTGTCCGGCCACGCCCGCGTGACGGTGATCTCGCCGTTGGTGCCGAAGCCCGGGCAACGCTTGCCGCTACCGGTGTCCAGTGCAATCAGGCGGGAGTCGGCGGTGCCCATCAAGACCCGGCTGGCGCAGAGGCTGCCGGGCGCTGCGTCGGGATCGTGCCAGGCACTGACGCCACGGCAGTTGTACTGGAAGGGCAGCTGGTGATCGAGGGCGACCTGCGGGTCGTGCGTCCAGCGTTCGAGGCCGGTGGCGGGGTCCAGGGCGATCACCCGGTTGAAGGGCGTGCAGAAAATCAGGTTGCCGTCGACCAGTACCGGTGTGGTCTGGGTGGAGCTGTTGGCGATGAGTTCGGGCGAGCGTCGGGCAAGTTCGCCCGTGGAGTATTTCCATGCGAGCTCCAGCTTCCCGACATTGTCGCGATTGATCTGCCGGGCGCTCGAGTAGCGGCTGCCGTCGGAGTTGCCCCCGAAATATCCCCAGCCTGCGGGTTCGTCAGCCTGCGCGGCGAAAGCAGCGCCCAACAGGGCCAGTACACACCACGCCGCCGTCGCGCGCTGGCGGAGCGACCTCACACCGCAGGCTCCATGAATTCGATCACGGGATCGCCGTCCAGACAGGCCCACCCGGCCTGCGACATGGCGGCGTGGTAGGGCTGGTTCTGGTGTCGCTGTTGTGCTGCCTGATCGGTGAAGCACTCGAAAAAAACCAGTTCCTCGGGCTGCGGCCCCTGAAGAATCTCGAACACGAGGGTGTCGGGCTCGTTCGCCAGCACCTGCTGGCGCAGTTCCCTGACCAGCCCGATGAACTCGGCCAGCTTTTCGGGCTTGATCCGCACGCGCATGTAGCAGCAGTAACCGGCTTGTCGGGTCATGGGAGTGCCTCGATGTTGGGCCGCAGATGTGGCTATCGGATTGTCCGTGCGGCGGCGCGCAGACTACCCCTTGGCGCGCGCCGTAGCCAAGAGTGTCCGCGAAGCCTGCTCAATCGTTTGGCTGTGCAGGAGCGCGCGGCGGGAATTCCGCTGCGAACTCGGGCGTAAGGTGCCGCTGCGGCCAGAGAAACTGCAGGCTGCAGCGAGAGATCTTCCAGACGCCGCCCTCCTTGCGGTACGCCTCGTCGTAGACGCCAAGCCAGAGCAAGGGATTCTGCTCCGGCGCACAGGTGGTGAGCATGTCCAGCAGGTAGCGGCGCCCGACGGCTGCACCGGGGGCCGTCATCTCGATCCAGTGATGCGCATTGGCGTGCAGTGCTGCAAAGGGCTGGCCGCCCAGGTCGATCTGCACCGTGGCGTAGTTGGCGCGAATCGTCTCGCGGCCCTCCCACACGCCGTAGGGCCCGAACTCGCAGACCGCATCGGCTGTGAAAATCTCCGCGAGGCGGTCGAGGTAACCATGGTCCTGCAGTTGCGAGTAAAGAAGCCCGAGCTTGCGTATTTCCTCGATATCGAGGAGTTCGCGCAGGCGGCAGATTTCATCCGGCGTGAATTCGCTCATGGTTGGCTTCGCTCCAAAATTAGCGCCGGCAGCGGCGGGATGCTCGTCGCGGCGTCGTCTCGACCCGCGCGGTAGCCAAGCATAGGGCCGCCGTTGTGCGCGCGTCTGCCCCAAGCTCTGGACGGGCCGCCCGGACTAGCGCAGGCTCTGGCGCGTTTCGATGGGTGTTGCCTGTGCGGAGAGATACTGTGGACGAATCTGTAAATGCCTTCGGGCGCCTGTTGCGGCGCGCCGCCGCGCTCTGGCCACTGCGTGAGGCAGTGATCTTTCCGGATCGCAGCGAGAGCTTCGCCGGCCTGCACGAGCGGGCAATGCTGCGTGCGCGGCAACTGCTCGCTCTCGGCGTGCAGCCCGGCGAGCACGTCGGCGTCTTGCTGAGCACCAGCCCCGAGTTCCTCGAGGTGATGTTCGGCATTGCGTATGCGGGAGCGGTGATCGTCCCGATCAACGCGCGATACCGCGGCGAGGAAATTTCCTATCTCGCGGGCAATGCGGACCTCGTGAGCATCGTCAGCACCGGGCAGGTTGCCGATGGTCTCAATTTTGTTCTGCGCCTCGGTGAGGGCTTGCCGGGCATCGGGGAGTGCCGCGATGCGCGGGCCCTGACCCTTGCCGACGCGCCCCGCCTGCGCAATGTGCTGATTCTCGGTGAGGGGGGCGGGCCGGGCATGCTGAGCGAGGCCGATATCGCCGCCGATGCCGCAGCGCTCGCCGATGCCGCCATCACGGCCCGGATCGAGGCCGTTGGCGACGACGATCCCGCAGTGATCCTGTACACCTCCGGCACCACGTCGAGACCCAAGGGCTGCGTGTTGAGCGGCCGAGCCATCATTGGCAACGGCCGCTCGCTCGCGCAGTCGTACCGCATGAGTGCGCAGGACCGCTTCTGGTCGCCGCTACCGATGTTCCACATTGCCGCCACCCTGCCCATCTGCGCCTGCCTTGATGTGGGCGCGGCTTACGTGACGCTCGGGTATTTTGATGCTGGCGTCGCGTTGCGGCAGCTGCAGGACGCGCGCGTCACGGTCGCCTACCCCTGCTTTGTCACGATCATCGGCGATCTGCTCGATCACCCCGATTTCAGCGGCACCGACTTGAGCGCGGTGCGCGTCATGAACAGCAACCTCGCCATGCAGCCGCCCGGCTTCGCGGCGCGTCTGCAGCAGGCCATGCCTCGCTGCGTGCAGGTGGGCACCTACGGCATGAGCGAGGCTTGCGGCACGGTGAGCACCTCGCCGCTCGACTCGCCCGAGGCGTTGCGGATCAGCCGACTGGGATCCCCGCTGCCCGGTCAGGAGGTGCGGATCGTAGACCCCGAGACCGGCGCCAGCCTGCCCGCGGGGCAGCATGGCGAGGTGGTGGTGCGCGGCCCCAACCTGATGAGCGGTTATTACCGCGATCCCGAAAAAACCGCCCAAACCCTGCGCGATGGCTGGCTGCACACTGGTGACATCGGCTCGCTGGACGAGCACGGCACGATCATGTTCCACAGCCGGCTGAAAGACATGCTGAAGGTCGGTGGCGAGAACGTCGCGGCCGCCGAGATAGAAAGCCTGCTGCAGCAGCACCCGGGCGTGAAGCTCGCGCAGGTGGTGGGCGTGGCCGACCCCCGCCTGGTCGAGGTTCCGGCGGCGTTCATCGAGCGTGCGCCCGGTGTGGCCGCAACCGAAGAAGAACTCCTGCAGTGGTGCCGCGGCAAGATCGCCAGCTTCAAGATCCCGCGCCACGTCCGCTTCGTCCAGTCATGGCCGATGTCGACCAGCAAGATCCAGAAGTTCAGCCTGAGGAAAGAGCTGGAGGCTGAGCTTGCATCTTCTGAACCCGCGTCGGGCTGAGCGGGTCGGGTTAACGCGCGCACACAAACGGGGTCAGGTCTTCCATTTTTCATGGCCGTGTCTGACGCGTTTTCTTACTGCCTTTGAGCATTGCCCCCAGTCGGTTTGAGATCTGCCAGAGTCGCGGGGAATCAGGTTGCAAAATGTAAGACCTGACCCCACCTGATGCATGACCCCACCTGATGCATGACCCCACCTGATGCAAAAACTGTTTATAACTAATCGCTCTCTGGGATAAGGTTGTGCGTCTTTCACTGCAAAAAAGGAATAAGGCCTATGAAAAAATTAATTCGGTATCTGTCTGGAACTTTATTATCGCTCTGCTTTTTTGAAGTTCGCGCCGACATGAACGAACCGACCAGTCCTGCAGTAATCGTTCTGCATGCTAGCTCGGCTACCGTAATGGTCACAGACGAACACCAAAAAGTATTGACTCTCTCGGTTGTTGATAAGCTCGTGTCAACCGCTTCTAATCTGGGCAAACACAGAAAATTTTATGCCTTCCATATCGCAGATTTTGCTGAAAGCTGGAATAACTGCAATATCATGAAAGAAGCCAAAGACTGGTTCAATGTTGATGGCACCAATGCGCTAGTAGGATTTACGCTTGGCCCTGACAACGGCGAATCCTATCGACGGTACTCACCGCTCGCAACATCTGCGCATAAGGGAGATGAAAGCCGTATCGATGACCGTGCAGGGACTTTACGTTTGATGCTGCGAGACGCTGTGTATGATGCAACGCAGGGAACACTGTCATTCAAGATAAAAGACGGGCGGGCAACTGTTGGAAAATATGAATCTGTCTCTATGCTGACCGAGTGCATAGAGTGATCATTAGCGCCGCTTCTTCAAATGAACGATAACACCGTCGCAGCTTTCTGGCCGCGCTCGACCAGTCGCGCTGGTTGACCCGGCGCCGTAGAGTCGAGGTTTGCAACCACCCTGCGCAGAGGGTCCTCCTAAGGTTCCACCTGAGCAGGAATTCACTGGGTCATTACATGTCCGCAGACGCGCTGATCGTCTGCGGTGCGGTGCGGTGTTGGCGGCCGGCTTTGTTGTTTGTAGCAGCAGACCTCCAGCCACGAAGGTCCGAACGTGGTTCTTGTAGGTATCACCTCGATACAGAAACTGGCGCTAGCCGCTTAACCCCTGCTTGTTCGGGCGGTGAAAAAAGGGGATTAGCCGTGAGGGTGCGTCAATGAACGTGGATATCTTCCGAGAGATCTTTGTCCCGGTTATCGGCGGGCTCGGCATCTTCATGCTGGGGCTCGAATTCATGTCGGACGGTATCCAGTCCCTTGCCGTGAACCGCATGCGGGCGCTCCTCGCCAAGACCGCGGGCACCCCGGTCAAGGGCGTGTTCGCGGGCACGCTGATCACCGGCGTGCTGCAATCCTCGACCGCCATGACCGTGATGGTGGTCGGGCTGGTGAATGCGGGCGTCATCGCACTGCGCCCGGCGATCAGCGTCATCATGGGCGCCAATATCGGCACGACGCTGGGCAACGGGCTGATCGCGCTGCCGCTCGGGCCGCTTGGACTGCTGGTCGCCGGCTTCTTCGCGCTGGTCTACGTGTTCAGCAAGTCCGAGAACTGGAAGAAGATCGCCTATGCGGCCATCGGCTTTGGGCTGATCTTCTACGGCCTCAGCCTGATGACGGGGGGCCTGCGCCCGCTGCGCAGCATGCCCGAGGTGATCGAATTCATCTCGGTGCTCCACGCCGACACCTTGCTCGGCGTGCTCGGCTGCGTGCTGGCGGCGGCCGTGATCACGGCGCTGATCCATTCCTCCTCGGCCACTATCGGGATCGTGATGGGGCTCGGCGCCTCGGGCATCCTCGACTGGCAGACCGCCGTCGCCTTCTCGCTCGGCGCCGATCTCGGGACCACGATCACCTCGTTCATCGCCTCGCTGAACCTGTCCAAGAACGCGAAACGGGCGGCTTATGCCCATATTGCGTTCAACTTCATCGGCGTGACGATCATGCTGCCGCTCTTCTACCTCGGGCTCGACGTCCTGGCCTATGTCATGGGCTTCTTCGGCGGTGACCCCGCCGTGCCTGTGATCGTGGACGGGAAGGAAACCTTCCCCCTCGTTCCCGTCGCAGTCGGCATCTTCTCGATCGGGTTCAATATCTTCAACACGGTAGTTCTCTTTCCCTTCATTGGCGCGTTCGAGCGGTTCCTGATGCTGGTGGGCCGGACCTTGACCGAGGACATCGAGGATTACAGCCAGCCGAAATTCCTCGACCCGCGCTACACGGGCGAGCTGTCCGAGGGTGTGCCCGCGGCCCAGCGCGAGACCGCGCGCTACCTCGGGGCGGCGGCGCTCTTCCTTGACATCGCCCGCGGACGGCCCGAGGCGCCGAGCGACCTCGCCGAGCATGCGGTGGCTGTGGACATCCTGAACCGCGACATCCGCCGCTACACCACCGACATGTTCCGCGCCGACCTGCCCCCTGCCCGGGCCGACCTGTTGGCGAGCCTCATCGAGGAGGAGGATTTCACGGCAAGCCTGGGCGAGACGCTCCACCAGTTCGCCCGCCGGGTGAAGCGCGAGGAGTTCGGTCCCGAGGGACGGGCGATCGTGGAGAAGATCACCGACATGATCGCGGGCGGCCTGAGCGGGATCGCCGAGGTGGGGGTCCCCGTGATCCCCGCGGCGGCGCGCGAGGGCGAGGTTCTGGCGCTTCGCAGCAGATGCCTGTCGGGGGCAGCGAACCTGCCCTGGACGGAACGGGGCGCGATCCTTGCCCTCCTGGGGTCGGCCGAGCGCGCCTTCATGATGATCGAGCGCATCGATGCCGAGCGCCGCTCGGTGCCCCGGACCGCGCTTGCACCTGTGCCGAGCACCCCGGCGTATTGACGCCCACCCGGTGCGCGCCGACGATGGCGCCCCGACCCCGAGGAGACGCCGCTCATGCTGTTCAATCATCCCCGTGCGCTTGCCCGCATGGATGCGCTTGGTCTCGATGCCCTGGTGGCCGGCGTTGCCCGTAATGTGCATTACGCGAGCGGCTTCTGGACGCGGAACTTCGAGTGGGGCAGTCAGGAGGCGCTGGCGGCAGTCATCATCCCGCGTGATCCTGCCAAGCCGCCCACACTGATCGTGCCGGAGTTTGCGATCGGCAACCTGCTCGAAACCCCGACCTGGATGCCGCAGGTCCGCGTCACCGAGTTCCTGAACACCTCTCTGCTCGCCCAGGTTCCCGAGCCGGTGCGGCTCGACCCCCTGCAGGCCGACGTCGAAAAGCTCTATGCCGAGAAAGTGGTCGGCGATCTGGCGCCGCACGTGGTGGCGAGCACGGTCGAGGCGCTACGGGCGCTAGGCCTTGCCGATGCGCGCGTCGGCTTTGACGACCTGCGCCTCGCCATGCACGTGGCTCGCGAGCTGCCGGGGCTGCGCTGGAGCGATGCCCACGATGCCTGGCTCGACATCCGCAAGGTGAAGACACCCGAGGAGATCGCGCTGCTGCGTGCGGGCGCCCAGATCAACCAGGCCGGGCTGCAGGAAATCCTGCCCCTGATCACGCCCGGCGCCGTGTGGCGTGACGTGGCGGCGCGGTTCCGCGAGTACGTGCAGGCGCAGG
>CAJADV010000257.1 GCA_903938575.1 uncultured Gammaproteobacteria bacterium | reverse complement strand
GCCAGGAGACTGCAGCGCAACTCGTGCGGGCTATCAAGGCACAGTGACCGTGGAGCGACGAGCCGCGCACGAAGAACCGCAGGCGCGCCGAGTCGGCCTGGCAGCCCTCGAACTGTGTGTCTGGGACTGGCCAGGCGAGGGGGTTCCCATCCTGCTCGTGCACGCGACGGGATTTCACGCCCGCTGCTGGGATGCGGTGGTGAGACGTCTCCCGGGTCGGCGCGTTCTTGCCCTTGACCAGGCGAGCCACGGCGCAAGTTCGCGCAAGCCACCGCCCTACGACCCTGGCGATTTCGGCGTGGAGCTTGCCGCCGCGTGCCGGTCGCTGGGCCTCGCAGGCGCCTGTGCCGTAGGGCACTCGATGGGAGGGCACGCCCTGGTCGTCGCCGCTGCCCGCGAGCCCGAACTCTTCGGCGGCCTGCTGTTGCTCGACCCCGTTATCATCGATCCCGCGGTGGGGGTGGCGCCTTTTGCGTCGCTCAGTGCCGCGGAACACCCCGTTGGGCGACGGCGCAATAACTGGAGTTCCCCGGAGCAGATGCGTGATGCTTTCTCCCGCAAGGAGCCTTACTCGCGCTGGGACCCGGAGGTACTCGAGGACTACTGCCGTTACGGTCTGCGGCCGGCGGAGCAGGGCGGATTCGAGCTCGCGTGTCCGCCCCATCTGGAAGTGGAGGTTTACCTCGGCATGCATATGCGCAGCATTTACGGGGAGATTCCGGCGGTCAGGCTGCCGGTGGACATCGTGCGCGCCCGGGATCGTCGCCCGGAAGAGTCCCCGCTCGATTTTGCCCCCTCGCCGACGTGGGCGGGACTCGCCGGGTGCTTCAGCGATGCGCGCGATGAACAACTGCCTGCGGACACGCATTTCTTCCCGATGGAGCGGCCCGACTGGATGGCCGCGCGTATCGCCCGTTTCGCCGACGGCGCGCGGGCCTGAGTGGTGAAACTGTCCGCCTTCGGTGAGCGGTTTGCGGGACCCTCGGGTATCGTCGACCTGATGGACGATCTCGACCACGCGCTGCGGCTTCGTCCTGACACGGTCTTGATGGGCGGGGGAAACCCGGCCCGCATCCCCGCCGTCGACGAACTCTACCGCGAGCGCCTGATACGGCTGATCGACGACCCGCAGCGCTGCGAGGAACTGCTGGGTGTCTACCAGGTGCCCCGCGGCGATGCCCGGTTCCGCGAGGCGCTTGCCGCATCGCTGCGTGCCGAGTACGACTGGGATGTCGGCCCCGAGAACATCGCCGTCAGCAATGGCAGTCAGCCGGCTTTTTTCGTGCTGTTTAACCTCTTCGCCGGACGCTCAGACGACGGGAGCGCGCGGCATATCCAGCTGCCGCTGGTGCCCGAGTATGTCGGCTACCGCGAGATCGGCCTTGATGACGGAATGTTCCGCTCGCAGCGGCCGTCTATCGAACTGCTGCCAGACCAGCTCTTCAAGTACGGCGTTGATTTCAGCCGTCTGCGACTAGACGGCCAGACCGGCGCCGTCTGTGTGTCGCGCCCCACCAACCCCACCGGCAATGTGCTCACCAGCGCAGAGATCGCCCAGCTCGACGCGCTAGCGCGGCAGGCCGGTGTGCCCCTGATCATCGACGGAGCCTACGGCACCCCGTTTCCGCAGATGATCTTCGCACCCACGCAGCCGTTCTGGAACGACAACACCGTGCTGGTGCTGAGTCTCTCCAAGCTCGGCCTGCCCGGTCTGCGCACCGGTGTCGTGGTTGCCAGCGAGGAGATCATTCGAGCGTTCGCGCGCGCCAACACGCTCTTGGGTCTTGCCTGCGGCACGCTGGGCCCCGCGTTGGCAGCCGACCTGCTCGCTGATGGCAGCCTGTTCCGCCTGTCGCGGGAACATATCGGACCGTTCTACGCTGCCAAGGCAGAGCGGGCTCTCGACACGCTCCGGCAGGGGCTGAAAGGTCTACCCGTGCGGATACACCGACCCGAAGGGGCGATGTTCCTGTGGCTTTGGTGCGAGGGGCTTCCCGGCGGCACCACGGCTCTCTACGAGCGCCTCAAGCAACGTGGGGTTCTGGTCGTGCCCGGAGCGAGTTTTTTCATGGGCCTCGATGCTCCGTGGCCGCACACCGACGAGTGCTTGCGCCTGAGCTATGCGCAGCCCGATGAGGTCGTCGCGAAAGGGCTCGGGATCATCGCCGCCGAGCTGCGGCGCAACTACGGAGGCTGATTCATGCCCGCGACACTGTTCGATCACCTTGCCACGGAGCTCGGCAATATCGAAAAAGAGGGTTTGCTGAAGCGAGAGCGGGCCATCAGCAGCCCGCAAGACGCTGGCATCCACGTGGCGGGCACCGAGGGCGAACTGCTCAACTTCTGCGCCAATAACTATCTCGGTCTCGCCAACCACCCGGAGTTGCGCGCGGCCGCCGCACAGGGCCTGGAGCACTACGGTTTCGGCATGGCCTCGGTACGCTTCATCTGCGGCACGCAGACGCTGCACCGGGAGCTGGAGCGGCGCATCAGCGCGTTTCTCGGCACCGAGGACACGATCCTGTATTCCTCCTGCTTCGATGCCAACGGCGGGCTGTTCGAGACCATTCTCGGCGAGCAGGACGCGGTGATTTCCGATGCCCTGAACCACGCGAGCATCATCGACGGGATTCGCCTGTGCAAGGCGCGGCGCTACCGCTATGCCAACAACGACATGGCCGACCTCGAGCGCCAGCTCGAACAGGCCGCCGGCGATGGCGCGCGCTTCATCCTGATCGCCACCGATGGCGTTTTTTCCATGGACGGGATCGTCGCGCAGCTCGGTCAGGTGTGTTCGCTCGCCGCGCGCTTCGGGGCTACGGTGATGATCGATGACTCGCATGCCGTGGGCTTCATGGGCGCTCAGGGCAGGGGCACGCATGAGCACTGCGGCGTGATGGATCGCGTCGATGTGATCACCGGCACGCTCGGCAAGGCGCTTGGCGGCGCCTCCGGCGGATATACCTCCGGCCGCCGTGAAGTGATCGCCTTGCTGCGCCAGCGCAGCCGCCCGTATCTGTTCTCGAATTCGCTCGCGCCGCCGATCGTGGCGGCTTCGTTGCGGGTGCTCGATATGCTCGAAGGCGGGAATGCACTGCGCGAGCGCCTGCATGGCAATGCGGCGCTGTTCCGCGAGCTCATGCAGGCAGCAGGTTTCAGTCTCGGTGGAGCGGGGCACCCGATCGTGCCGGTGATGATCGGCGATGCGCGGCTGGCGGCGGACATGGCAGAGCGCCTGCTCGCCGAGGGGATCTACGTCGTTGCGTTCTCCTACCCGGTGGTGCCGCGCGGCGCGGCACGCATACGGGTGCAGTTGTCTGCTGCGCACACCGACTCGCAGATCCGTACGGTGGTGGGAGCGTTCACGCGGGTTGGCAGTGCGCTGGGCGTGCTCGGCGGCACAAGCGCAGGCTGAGCCCATCCAGATCGTCAGCGGCACTCAGGGCGTGGGGTCTGCGGCAGCGATGGCGGCGAACAGCTCTGTTATCGTTTGCGGATTGATGTATTCGCGCCAGTAGCACACACGGCCGTCGCGAAAACGCAGGATCCCCAGATAGGCATTGCGATAAGGAAGGCCGCTCGCGAGATGGCGCGAATCGGAGCGGTACTCGGCGATCAGGGTGTCCGGATCCAGGAGTTCGTGAATCGCGTCGATCCGGTAGTTCAGGCCCTCGAACGCGTCCTGTCCGGTCGCGAAAAACGCGCGGATGGTTTCTCGCCCTCTCATCTCGGCGTCCATGGCCGGGATCGGTTTGTAGGGCCAGTCGCAGAGCACGTCTGCGGTCATCAATCCGAACCCCGTATCCCAGTCCTTGCGACCGAGTGCCTCCAGCATGGCGAGGAACACTGTCTTGTTGCGCTCACGGCGGGCAGCCTGATCCATGGGGTAGCGCTCGGTCGGCGGTAGGCGTCGCAGTGTGTAACGCCGCCAAACGCGAAGCCTCATGCAATCGGGTGAGCGCCCCTCGCGCGGCCAGGGCTTTCGCCGTAGCATGCACCAGCGCGATCGGGCCGAAGAGTCCGGCGCCCGACAACGGGCACCTAATAGTCATCGGAGGTATCGACATGGGTTCCGCAGCACATCTGCGCGGGCTTGGCGATCTGGTGAGTCTGGCCTACGACGGCATCGATGAGCCCACTCTGTGGAAGACGCTGATGGGCCAGCTGAGCGAGGCTACAGAGTCGCACGACGCATCGATGGTGATTTCCTCGGCGGCAGTGCCAGGCGGTTACCTGCTGGTGACCGATAACGACGACCCCCACCTCACCGGCAACGAGCACGTCAAGGGCGTGATGTCGGTTAATGTGCTGCTCGACATCGCGCAGCCCTGCGCCAGCACGCCCGAGGAATTGATGCCCGACGGGGCGTTTTTCCGGACGACGCTCTACCAGCAATTCCTGAAGCCCAACAATCTGCGCTACCTGCTAGCCCTCGATGTGGTCCGCGACGAGGTTCTGCGGGTGAAGCTGTCGCTCGAGCGCACCGGAGATCAGGGCCCCTACAGCAAACGCGAGCGCGACGTACTGGAGTTCATCACGCCCCACCTGCAACGTGCTATCCGCCTGCGCGAGCACAAGGATGACGGGCTGCACATGCGGTTTTTCTTCGAGGAAGCGATGGCCAAGCTCGCCATCGGTTGCCTGATGCTCGATGCGCGCGGGCGTGTGGTATCCATCAACGCGTGGGCACGGCGGCTGATCGAACAGAACGATGCGCTCTCAGTGCGTAACGCCCGCTTGCGTGCAGTCGATACGGTGGACGGGCGGGCGTTGAACAAGGCCGTCGAGGCGGCGCAGGCCTCACGACGGGCGGGCGGGCCAGCCTTCCGTGGCACCGGCTTGCGCCTCGAATCCGCACCGGGGATGTCGGTCCTGGATATCGTGGTGAAGCCGCTGGCGAGGGATTCGCTGCTGGAGTCAGACGCGGCCCCCACCGTGGTCATTTACATCAACGACTGCCGCCGGCCCGGTATAGAGCTCGATCCCGCGGCACTCACGGCGATGTATGGCCTGACTCACTGCGAGAGCCAGATCGGCGCGCTGCTCGCTAAAGGCACCTGCCTCAGTGATGTCGCAACGCGGCTGCATGTCAGCATAAACACCGTCAAGACCCACTTGCGGGGGATCTACGAAAAGCTGGGTACCAGCAAACAAGCGCAGGTGGTTGCGCGGCTGAACCACTCGAGCGCGAGACTTCTCTGAGAGCTCAACCCGCCACCAGTTCCATGCTCGGGAGGTCCCGCCGCGAGAAAGTCTGTTCCATGACCCGGCGGTACCCGGTGCTCGCGATCAGCCAGACATCTCCCACCTTGCGGTACGTGTCCTCGTAGTAGGCGAACATCTCTTGTTGTTGCAGGGCTGGTTTGTCGAGGTAGAAGTGGTACATGGCCCAGACACCGGTGGCCTGTGTCGCGGATATCAGGTTGATTTCCGGCATCGTCACATGCCAGTAGGCGAGCACGTGACTTTGCGCCACGTCGTGGGTTCCGCGCAGGAAGCCGAGCAGGTCGTCGCGATTGTCGAAGCTGTACTTGCCGTCCGAATACGCCGTCTGCACGTCCGGCGTCAAGATTGTCGCCATCTCGTCCCAGCGTGACTGGGTCATGCACCGCACGTAGCGGTGCTTCAGGGTGCGGATGGCTTCGAGATCGAGAAGGCGGTGAAGCGCCTCGGAGTCGGTCATGGCGTGTCCCTGGTGGCCTCGAGAGATATTACCCACGGCAGTATCAGGGGTGTTCCCGGTGACGGATTCACCCGCGCAGATGAAAACGCACGACCGCAGCCTCGTGCAGTCTGCGGGGCAGGCGGGGTGTCTTGCGGCCCCGAAGGCGCTAGAGTTCGCGCCTTGAGTCCACGTCCCCGTTTACCGAGGAGCCCTGCATGCAGTTCGGCATTTCGATCGCCTTCAGTCAGTCCCCGGATTACGTTCCGCTCGCGGTTGCCGCCGAGGCCAACGGCTTTTCCGCCGTGACCTTGCCCGATCATCTGATCTACCCACGCGAACTGTCGGTGCCTTACCCCTACACACCCGATGGCGTTCCACGCTTTACCGACGACGACCCCTTTCCCGACCCCTGGCTGGCCTCGGTGGCAATGGCCGCGGCAACGCGGGAGCTGTGGTTCTACACAAGCATCTACGTCCTGCCGGCGCGCAACCCCGTTCACGTCGCCAAGATCATGGGCAGCGCGGCAGAGTTCACGGGAAACCGCGTGCGCCTCGGCGACGGGATGGGCTGGATGCCGGAGGAATTCGCGGCCGGCGGGCAGGAATTCGCCCGGCGCGGTGCGCGTGCCGACGAGATGCTCAGCGTGATGAAAAAACTGTGGACCGGGGACTGGGTCGAGCACCACGGTGAGTTCTACGACTTCGCAGCACTCAAGATGCGCCCGGCACCGTCGCAGCCCATTCCGATATACGTCGGTGGCTTCTCCAAGCCTGCGCTGCGCCGGGCGGCTCGCAACGATGGCTGGATCGCGGACCTGCACACCCTCGCCGAACTCGAAGCCTTGATTGCCGAGGTGCGGGGCTATCGCGCCGCCGAGGGGCGCGCCGCCGAGCCTTTCGAGATTCTCTCTTTCGGATGCAGCGATGCCTTCGGGGCTGCCGGCTACCGTGCGATGCGCGATATGGGGGTTACGGTGGTCTCGACGATGCCATGGCTTTACTACGGCGTGAAACTACAGTCACCGGTGGAGCTCAAGATCGACGGCATCAAGCGCTTCGCCGACGACGTCATCGCGAAGATCTGAATCCCTGTTTGCGGCATCAACGCGCGCGCTTGGCGAAAATCCCGAGCAACATCGCCGCAGCAAGGCTGAATGCGCCGATCTCTACGGCGAACGCGGTGTGGTAAGAGCCGGTGCTATCGTATATCGCGCCCGCCAGCGGCGCGGCGAAGAACGTGAATGGCAACATCAGCAGCGTGGCGAGTCCCAGGGCTACTGCGAAGGCCTCCCGCCCGAACACGTTGGCCAGCAACGCCGCAAATGCGGGGTGGAGTCCGCCCGAACAAGGGCCGATGCCGACCAGCAGGATCATGATGACTTCATAGTGTGGGAAAGCGAGCAACAGGCTCCATAGCACGGCCATGGTGAGACCGATCAGGCCTAATGTCAGGCGAGCACCGATGCGGTCGGCGACCCATCCGCAGAGCATCGCGCCGACCATCGAGGCCGTGCCGTTCACGCTGATCAGCATCGCCGCGGCGGTCGGCGCGATACCGGCGTCGGTGGCAAAGGGGACCAGGTGGCTCACGATCACGATGCCGCCGGTTGTGATAAGTCCGGCGCTGACCAGAATCCCCCAAAAATAGCGGTCCTGCAGCAGCCTGCCATAGACCCCGCGCGCAGAATCCGGACCGATCGCGAAGCTCGTGCGCTCCGCCCCCAGGGGCTCTTGCCCCACATCTTCGGGTCGGTCAACGACCAGCCACAGGATGGGCAGCGTGAGCAGCAGCAGTGCGGCCTCCATCAGAAGCGCATAGCGCCAGTCGTGGGCTTCGACCAGGCTCGCAAATACCGGTGGCGCCGCAGCCACCAGCAGGGGAACGCTGATCAGGCCGAGCGCAAGCCCGCGTCGCGCGACGAACCAGTTGGCCATCAGCGTCGAGGCGGGGATGATTCCCAGCATGGCGCAGCCAGCGCCACCCAGGAGGCTGTAGCCGACCAGAAAAAGCGCAAAGCTGTTGGCCCGCGAAGCGACGGCGAACCCCGCCGCCATCAGCAACGCGCCGGCGATCATTACGCTGCGGATCCGGAAATGACGGAACGCCACACCTAATGCCGGCCCGGCGATCCCCATCAACAACAGGACGATGGCTATGCCGAACGAGGCCATGCCGCGGCTGGCGCCGAATTCCTCCGCGCCCGTTTCAGGAGCCGGCCGCTCAACGCCGACGGCGGGATGCCCTCCGGCCGGTGTGGCCGCGCCCGCGAAGACCCCTCGGGGCGCGCCCCCGGGAAG
>CAJADV010000256.1 GCA_903938575.1 uncultured Gammaproteobacteria bacterium | reverse complement strand
GCCTCACGGGGCATTCGCCTGTGCGAGGAGTCCGGGATTCCGGTGATTGGTCGGGTAGCTGCGGGCAACCCCGTGCTGGCCGCCGAGAACATCGAACGTCACCTGCAATTGCCCGCGCAGCTGTTTTCCCCCCGCGCCGACTATTTCCTGCGGGTGACGGGCATGAGCATGCGTGATGCCGGCATTCTCGATGGCGACCTCCTCGCCGTGCACCGCAGCCACGAAGCCCGCGAAGGCCAGATCGTGGTAGCTCGCATCGATGATGAGGTCACAGTAAAGCGCCTGCACCGCACGCGCGACCGGCACCTGCTCGAACTGCTACCTGAAAATCCTGACTTCGAGCCGATCCGGGTAGATTTGCGCGAGCGGCAATTCGCGCTCGAGGGCATCAGCGTGGGAGTGCTGCGGCTCGGTGCCTGAGCCGCCTCAATGGATCACGGGACCGGCATCGCCGCGTCCCGTCTGATAGTCGACATCGGCGTCACCGCCCGACTGCTGGGCCGCCGCGCGTATGCCCGCCTCGATCATCGCGCGGGCCACGTTGACCCGCGCACCCGCCAGATAGCCTCGGGACTCGGCTGAAAAACGGATCCTCACCAGCGGCGCACCCTCGGCACCCACACGCTGCAAGACGATGTCGCCGTTGGCCAGTTCCACGATTTCGAGCAGCGCGGCAGTACCTTCAGCCTCTTCAGGCATCCTTGCTCACCACCCACTTGCCGTTCGTGTAAAAAGCCCTCCAGCCGCTGGGCTTCCCATCCACCTCGCTGGTGAGGTATTGCAGGCGCATCTTGCGACTGAATCGTACCTGCACGGGGTTGCCATCCGGGTCTCGGACCGGGCCTTCGAGCAAGAAATGGTACTTGGGATCCAGGCGGTCGCGGACTGGCAGTAACTCTCCCAGCAACGGCGCACGAGTTTCACGATTCTTGGGGAAGCGGCTCGCCGCCAAAAACAGGCCCGAGGCGCCATCGCGCAGCACGTAGTGATCGTCGCAGCCCTTGCAGCGCAGGTCGGGCATGGAAATGGGATCGGACTTGGGCGGTGCGGGCTGGCCATTGCGCAGGAGTTTCCGCGTGTTGCGGCAGGCTTCCCCGGTGCAGCCGAAGTACTTGCCGAAACGGCCCGTCTTCAGTTGCATGTCCGCGCCGCACTTGTCGCAGGGAATCAGTGGCCCTTCGTAGCCCTTCAGCTTGAAACGACCCGCCTCGATCTCATAGCCCGGGCAGCCAGGGTTGTTGCCACACACATGGAGTTTGCGGGCCGCGTCGACCAGATAGCTGTCCATGGCCGTGCTGCAGAGGGGGCAGCGATGGCGCGAACGCAGAACTTTCGACTCCGCTTCCTCGTCCTGATCGTCGTGGACCACCTCGTCGCCATGCACCAGGTTCAGCGTGCTCTTGCACTGCTCGCCTTTCGGCAGACCGTAGCCCGAGCAGCCGAGGAACACACCCGTGCTCCCGGTGCGGATCTGCATCGGACGGCCACACGCAGCACAGGCGATACCGGTCTCGACCGGCGGGTTGCTCTTCATGCCGCCGCCCGTGCCATCGGCCTGCGGCCCCTTGGCTTCCTCGAGCTGGCGCCTGAAGCCGGCGTAGAATTCGTCCAGAACACCGAGCCAGTCGCGCTCGCCGGCGGCTACCTTGTCGAGGGTCTCCTCCATGCCCGCGGTGAATCCGTAGTCCATGAGATCAGTGAATTTCTCCGCCAGGCGATCGGTGACGATGTCGCCCAACTTCTCGGCGTAGAAACGCCGGGACTCAACCCGCGCATAACCGCGATCCTGGATGGTCGAGATGATGGCGGCATACGTCGAGGGGCGTCCGATGCCGCGCTTCTCGAGTTCGCGCACCAGAGTGGCCTCGGTGTAGCGCGCGGGGGCCTTGGTGAAATGCTGGCTGGGCAGCAGTTCCTTCACCTTCAGCGTGGCGCCGACTGCAACGTCCGGCAACTCGGTGTCGTCTTCCTTGCGGGCCTGCGGGGGCATCACGCGCAGGAAGCCGTCAAATTTCTGGATACGTCCCCGCGCCCGCAGCGAGAAATTCCCTGCCGTGACATCCACCACCGTGGCGAGGTATTCCGCCGGCGTCATCTGGCAGGCGATGAACTGCCGCCAGATCAGGTCGTAGAGACGCATCGCATCGCGCTCCACGCCTTCGAGTGCGTCGGGGGCGAGGTTGACGTCCGAGGGTCGGATGGCCTCGTGGGCTTCCTGGGCGCCGTCCTTGCTCGAGTAGACGATGGGCTTGGCGGGCAGGTAGCGCGCGCCGTGCTTTGCAACAATGAACTCGCGCACAGCGGCGACCGCGTCAGCGCTCAAATTGGTGGAGTCGGTTCGCATGTAGCTGATGAAACCGGCCTCGTAGAGACGCTGGGCCAGGGTCATGGTCTTCTTCACGCCGAAGCCCAGGCGCGTGCTGGCGGCCTGCTGCAGCGTGGAGGTGATGAACGGCGCTGACGGCTTGCTGCGCTGTGGCTGGTCCTCACGGGCTGCAACCGTGAACGGCTGGCCGCGCAGCGCCTTCACTGCCTTGTCCGCCTGCTCGCCGCTCACGGGCCGGAACGGCCGCTCGCCCTCCCGACGAACCTCAAGCCGCAGCGCCTCTCCCGCAGGGGTGAGGGTATCGGCGTGAAGCTCCCAGAATTCTTCGGGCACGAAGGCGCGGATCTCACGCTCGCGCTCGACCAGCAGCCGCACGGCAACGGACTGCACGCGCCCGGCGGAGGTGCCACGGGCAACCTTTTCCCACAGCAGCGGCGAGAGCATGTAGCCCACCACGCGATCAAGGAAACGGCGCGCCTGCTGGGCGTTCACACGGTCCATGTCGATGTTGCCGGGCTTCTTGAAGGCGGCGTCGATGGCGGTCTTGGTGATCTCGTTGAACACGACACGGCGGTACTTGTCCGCCTCGCCGCCGATGGCCTCACGCAGGTGCCAGGCGATCGCCTCACCCTCGCGGTCAAGGTCGGTCGCGAGATAGATGACATCAGCGTTTGCAGCGGCCTTGCGCAGGTCCGCCACCACTTTTTCCTTGCCCGGCAGAATGTCGTAGCTCGCGCGCCAACCGCGATCCGGATCGACGCCCATGCGTTTCACCAGCTGCTCGCGGGACTTCTTCTCTTTATGCTTGGCTTTCTGAGCCGGGCTCAGCTTGCGAGTGACGGCGGCGCTCTTCGCGCGCTCGGCCGCCGACACCGGCTCTGTGCTGCCGCCCGTCGGCAGATCACGAATATGACCCACGCTGGACTTCACCACGAAGCGGCTGCCGAGATACTTGTTGATCGTCTTCGCCTTGGCAGGCGACTCCACGATGACCAGCGACTTGACCATATGAGGTGCGACGTTCCTTGGATTCGTGAGGGCGGCCATATATACGGACTGACCCGGAACCGGTCAAGTGCGGGACACACAGACCGGGGTGGCGCAGAATCGCGCCCGCGTGCGTGCGCTCAGGCGCGACGGGCAAGCGCCTCGCGGATTGCGCGCATGGCGACGGCGATCTGCTGAACCGCGAGAACCGTACCATGCTCGTTCCAGCATGCCACAACGCCCTGCGACCCCGCGGCGATCCGGCACACCTCAGACGGCAACAGACCCATCGCCGCGACCAGGTCCTCATCGCCGGCCACGCCGCCGGGCTCGAGCTGCCAGAGACCGCCCTCGCCTCGAGTTGCCGCCAGTCGAATGCCGGGGGCTCGCCCGGCGTCGATCACACGCCAACCCAGGCTGTAGTCGACCTCGCGCTCTCCCGGACGCAACTGCACCCGCAGCCCCTCGACGACCGCACGCTGGCGCAACTCGGCAAGGCGGCGCAGCCTCGGTGAGGGCCGCATGGCGAGTGCGGAGCCCACCACGAAGGCGATCACCAGAGCCGTGACGATGAGGAATGTGATCACCTGTACTCCGTGGATTCACGTATTTGCGAGGCTGCGCGGCTTTGGGCTATGGTACGACCGGTTCCAGGATGGATGCCATCAACGGAGGACGTTCGCATGTCCGGCTACAGACACTTGCTGCTCGGTGTAGATCTCAGCGCTGAATCGGCCCAGGTAGTCGCGCGGGCCAAGGCCATGCGTGATGCCTTCGGCTCGGAATTGAGCGTCATTCACGTGATAGAGCCGCTCAGCTTCGCCTATGGCGGCGACATCCCGATGGACTTCTCCGGAATCCAGGAAGAAATCCACAAACAGGCTAGCACCCATATGGCCTCGCTCTGCGAGCCACTGGCAATACCCGAATCCAACCGCCATCTCGTGGTGGGGCGACCCGAAACCGAGATCCACCATATCGCCGAAGAGATCGGCGCTGACCTCATCGTGGTCGGCAGCCACGGACGCCATGGTCTCGCGCTGCTGATGGGCTCTACCGCCAACGGAGTCCTGCACGGCGCACGCTGTGACGTCCTGGCGGTGAGGGTAAGGAACGGGTCCTGATCATCGCCTCTCGCCCGATAACTGTCTTCAAGCGGTCGCGCGCAACGCTCGCGGCGCTGCTGTTCCTGATAGCAGCAACACCACAACCGAATTCCGCGCTCGCGGAACCCACGGAAAACGAGCGGGTCAACTACCGCAGTGCGCAGGCCGCACTCGCTCGCGGCGACATCAAAAGCTACGACCGCCTCGAATCGTCATTGCGCGACTACCCTCTCCACCCCTATCTCGAACTGGCGCGACTGCGACGGGATCTCGCCTCGGCGCGCGTGGATC
>CAJADV010000255.1 GCA_903938575.1 uncultured Gammaproteobacteria bacterium | reverse complement strand
TGTCCCGGGTGCGCACCACGTCAACGGCATTGAAGAAGCGTCTGTCACCGGCATGGCTGTCGGTGGCGGAGGTGTTCAGCGCCGCCATCCTGGTGATCCGCCAGGTGTTTTGGCTGGAAGAAGGACGGGCGTTGCCGGGCAGATCCACCCGCCATACGTTGCCGCCGGTATCGGCTGCGTAGATGCGGTCGGTGAGTTCGTCGCCATCGCTGTCCAGCACCGTCAGGCTCGCCGGTATCGAGAACCGCAGCCCGGAGGTGCCAGTCGATTGCAGGTTGGTGGCGCTGCTCACGGCCGGTGTGACGCTCCAGACGAGTGCGCCGGTGAGGGCATCGACGATGAATATCCCACGCCCCTCGGTGTCGAGGCCCGCAACGGTGGCGGTGTCGTCCTTCAGCACGTCATAGCCGCCGCCGAAGATCAGCACGGGCTTGGCTACGCCGCTGCTGGCGTAGCCGGGTATGTAGCTCACGACCGGCACCGACCAGCTCTGCCCCAACTCGCCCATGCCGGTGGAGGTCTTGTCGATCTTCCAGAGGAAGGCAGGCGCGTCCGGGTTGGACACATCGAGGGCGTAGTACGCCTTGCCGCCGCGACGCAGGCCGAAGAACACGTAGAGCTTGTCGCCGGCAGTGGAGTCGATGGTGCCGTCGTTGTTCAGGTCTAGCGAGTAGGAAACAGGCGGGGAATCGATGGCGTAGACATTGCGCGCGCCGGCCACGTTGTCGCGCCGGCTGTCGAGCACGGCCGCCAACTCCTTGGGAAAGAAGGCCCAGCTCTCGGCGCCGGTGTCGTTGCGGAACATGTGCAGGAAGCCGGCGTTGGTGCCGACCACCATGCGGATGTCCGGGCTCGCCGTGGTAAAACTGCCCCGTGCACCGTAGTTCAGCACCAGCGGACGACTGTGCAGCATGTCGCCAAGGACCCAGTCGCGGGTGTCGGCTCTGGTAGCGTCGGTGTAGCCGCGCGCCCAGTCGAGGAGGTCGGCGAACGCGCCCGAACTCGCCACATTGAAACGCGTGTACACGTCCGACAGCGCTGCCACGCCCATCGCCGTGGCGCTGAAGCTCGCCGACGTGAAGTCCTGCAGCGCCCCACTCGTACCTGTGTTGGTCTTGATCACACGCGTGCTGGGTACCCGTGCGGCCAGCAGGGCACCCACGCCACCCGAATTGACGTCCGGCCCATCGGGCGTGGCGCTCCAGTAGGTCTGCGCGGTGCCGAGGATCTGCCCCGTGGCAGAGTCGATCGCGTCATTGCCGTTGGCGTCGGTAATTGAGGCAGAGCCCCCCGCAATGCTGATCGCCAGCTTCTTGATATTGCCCGGCCACTCGGTGCCTATCTGCGGCGTGAACATGGCGAAGAACACCTCGTTGCGGCTCTCGGTGCGCGTGAAGGTATTCACCGCCACGGAGGGCGAGGTGAAGCTGCTATTGGTGGCCAGAATCGAGGTGATCGCACCCTGGAAGGCGTTCGCGAGTCCCTCGGCAGTGTCGGTGGTGTAGTAAAGACCACCGCCGCGCTGTGCCGTGGCACTCAGCAGCGTCTGGTTGGTGGTGAAACCAATGGTGTAGGTAATCGCCTTCTGCTGGCCGTTGGTGGAATCGCCGTCGAGGTCATTGGTGTGCATGTACTCGGCGATCTCGGGCAGGCAGTTTTTATCGTTGTCGCCGAAGCCGTTGGCGTAACTGGAGCAGGTGCGACCCGTGAGCGTCTCGATGCGGGTGTTGGCATCGGTGTCGTAGGTGGGTTGGCCGTCGGTCATCAGGATGATGTAGACGTACTCACAGGCTGCCGTTGGCGAGTCGTAGGTTCCGCTGGGGCTCTCGGCGGCGGGATCTTTCACGGGCGTCGATGAACCTCGCTCCCGCGCGTAGACGGTGGTCTGGCCAGAGAGGTAGCGGTAGGCCTCGTAGGTGGTTTCGCAGAGCGGGGTGGCCCCGGCGGGGATGAGGCTGTTCACCAGGCTGACGAGATTGCTACGGTCGCTGCTCGAGGAATTGGCGATGATCCGCCGTACGATGGCGCCGCCATCGTTGCTGGAACTGCTGTTGGTGTTGAACACCGAGAGACCGAAATCGATGCCGGGATTGGCATTGATCAGATCCCTGGTGACGCTCTGCGCCACCTCTAGACGGCTGCGGTCCACCAGCGTGGTGCTGTAGTACCAGTTCATGTAGTTGGCGTTGTAGAGCCGGG
>CAJADV010000254.1 GCA_903938575.1 uncultured Gammaproteobacteria bacterium | reverse complement strand
TGCCGAACTGCACGCCCTGATTGTCGAGGAAGGTCTCGAAATTGTGGCTGTGCTCGCCCTGATGGCGCAGGCCCGCCATGCGGGCGCCGCCTTTCAGCGTGTGCAGATCGCGCTGCAGGGCCTCGAAAGGTGCGCGGTTGCCACGGTCGTGGCGCCAGTCGTCGATACCCTGATCGATGGCGGCGAGGAGTTCTTCGGCCTCCTGCAGGAAGATCTCGAGCACCTCGGGGTCGGTCTGCCGCAACTCGCGCTCGATGCGCGATCGCAAGGACTCGGAGTCCGCGGAAGGGGCGGTCGGGGCCGGCTCGGGCTCGGGATGCAGTTGCAGGGCAAGCGTTGCCAGAGCCTCGAGCAGCGCGGCTGAAATCTCGGGCTGCTGCCCGGCTGCGAGATGGTCGAGCGCATCGAGAAAGGCCTCTATCCCGGACTCGAGCAAGGCAAATTGCGAGGGTTGCGAGGCGTCGGCAGCCTGTGCTGCGGCAAGCAGCGGTGCGGCGAGTGCCAGCACGCCGGTGACGGCGAGCTGTTCCGCACGCTGCAGGATGGAGCTGAGCTCGGCGGCCAGCGCCATCCGGTTACCCCGCGCATCGTCACCACGCCCCCACGCATCAAGCAGCGTGCGGGCATGGAACAAGCGCTCGAGGGCTTCCTCCAGGAACCGGGCAAGTCGGGCCGCGGCTGCCTGCGCGGCGGGATCCGGCGCGGTCTCGGCGGATGCTTCGGCGACTGCAACAGCCTCATCCCGTAGGGCGACCGTGCGGGCCAACAAGGTCTCATTGGGCAGCATGCCGCAGGCGATATAGTCATCGAGAAGCGCGCACAGCCGCTCGATCAGGGACCTCTCGGCATCAGCCAGAGGCTGCATCGCGGCGCTCGCCGCGCGGATCCGGTGATCCAGCGGATCGAGAAGCTGGCCAAGCTCCGTGACGGCAGCAGCATGGGCACCTCCACGCAGCGTGTGGATGCTGCGAAGCAACTGATCGTCCACGCGCGCTGCGGGGCCCGCGTCGAGCCAGCGAACCATGGGCGCCAGATGCTCGGCGGCTTCCTCGGCGAAAATCGCGCGCAAGCGCCCTGCGCTCTCATCGATGCCGGCGGCGGCGAGCTCCTGCGGCTCGAGTTCGGGCAGCCAGTCCTCGATTGCGGCTTCCGGGGCAGGGGCTTCGTCAGGCTCCGGCTCGATCTCAGCCTCAAGCTCAGGCAGCCATTCCTCGGTCGTCGGCTCGAGTGCCAGAAACTCAGGCTCAGGTTCGATCGCAGGTTCGGGCTCGGGCTCGGACGCGGTGGGCTCAGGTTCGAGCAGCCACTCCTCGAGCATCGGCTCCAAGGTTGCAGGCTCAGACTCGACCAAGCCCTCAGACTCGGAAATCCAGCTCTCGGGGGTGGATTCCGAAAGCTCGGGAGCAAGATCCAGTGTTGGCAGCTCAACGGGCGGTTGAAGATCGAAGTCGCTCGCGACCGGCTGCGGTTCGACTTGCTCCGCAGCGAGCTGTTCGGGCAGCTCCAACGACGGCAATTGTGGGAGTTCGAGGGACTCCGGCTCCGGCTCAAGCTCAGGCTCAAGCTCAAGCTCAAGCTCAGGCTCAGGCTCAGGTTTGAGTTCCAACTCGGGCTCTGGCTCGAGTTCCGGGCCGGGCGCAGGCCCGGGCTCTGACTCGAGCTCCAGAACAGGCTCAGGCTCGACAGCTACGGAGGCCCCGATCTCCACCGCCGCAGGTTCTTCCGGTGCCGGCATCACGGCTACGGGAGCGCTCACCACGGCGGCGGGCTTTTCCTCCCAAACCGCCGCCTCGCCCCGCGCCAGGGCAGTGGCCACCGTCCCGACGCGCGTGGCAGCCAAGCGGTCCGGCGGGCTTCGCGTGGCGAAGGCCTCGACCAGTTCTGGCATCAGCGAACGCGCACGCTCGATCACCTCGAGTACGGCGGGCCCTGGCTCGACGGCACGCTCCATCACCCGGTTCAGCAGGCTCTCGATCGACCATGCCAGATCGCCGATCACGGCAGCACCGACCATGCGTCCGCTGCCCTTCAGTGTGTGGAAGGCGCGACGCAGTTCGGTCAGCGCAGATCCCGGCACCGGCGCGGCACGCCATACAGGCAGATGTGTGGCTATCGTCTCCAGGACCTCGGTCGCTTCCTCAACGAAGATCTCCATGATCTCCGGATCCAGCGCATCGCCCTCGGGTTCGGGTTCCGGCTCCGGTTCCGGCTCCGGTTCGGGCTCCGGTTCGGGCTGAGGTTCGGGTTCTGGTTCTGGTTCTGGTTCTGGTTCCGGCTCGATCTCGGGCGCGGCGGGCAAGCTCGGAACGTCGGGCACCTGCTCCATTTCCGGCACGACGGCGGCAACCGGCTCTTCCGGTTGCCAGACAGCGTTTGGCTCCTCGTGCGGCGCTGTTTCCGGGATCGCTGGCGTCCGGGGCGCAATCCCGGCAGGCGCCGCCACGGCAGCAGGAGTCTCGGCACGGATGGCGCCACGCGGCGAGACCACCACGGGAACATCGGGAAGCACACGCCGCAGGGCCGCCTGTGCACGCACCAGGATGAGATCCGCAGGCCGGCCATCGATCACCAGCCGTTCGATGAAGTACTCGACGCTGCTCAGCGCATCGGCCAAGGCATCGATCATGTCGTGATCGGGCGCCTCGCGCGTACCGGCAAGCACGTCACGCACGTAGTCTCGGCAACTTCCCAGGATGCCGGAGGCGCCAGTGAGTTCGGCAAGCCGCAACGCGCCGCTCATGGCGTGCAGCCGCTGGGGCAGCATCGCAAGCAGCTGTGGATCATCAACCGCGTTGGCGAAATCCGCGACCTCCTGCTTGGATTGCTCGAGGCCAGCCTGCACCTCGCGGCAGAGCGCGACGCGTGCGCGCTCCAACGGATGGCGACGCGACTCGGCGTCACCCACGTCACCGCCGGCATCGATCACTCGCGCCGCCAGACGCTGATCAACCTCGAGCAGGGCCACGGTGATCTCGGTAAGACGGTCGTCGAGCTCATCGCCCGAGGGAATGCCAGCGGCGATCCGTGCGAGCTGCGGCGCGAGGATTTCGATCTCCTCGCGATAGCCCATACCGGCAAGCAGCGCACCCATACGCCGCAGCTCGGGTTCGACCTCGCGCAGTACCTGCCCGATGGACAGGGCATCGCCCTCGGCGCTCTCCAATTGACCCAGCACCCGCGCAAGATCCGACGCGATCACACTGACTGCCGCACCCGTGGCACCTAGATCCTGGAGCACGCCACCGGACTGGCGCGCGCGTGACGGCAGCAACCTGTAGCGCTGCTGGAACTCTACCAGGGCCGCAGAGGCCGGGAGGCTTTCGGCGATGACTGCAAGAAGATCACGGTAGAGCGCATGCGCGGGCACGCGGGTGTATAGGCGTGGGCCCAGCGAAACAAGCACACGCAGCTCTTCGTCGATCTGGCGCAGGCAGCCGATTGCGCGCTCGTCAGATTCCACGTCACCGTGCAGCACCGCATCACAGAGCGCCGCGGATGCCTGCCACAGCAGCCTCTGACCTCCCGGCCGCAGCCGTTGCGCCAACGAGCCGAACACGCGCTGCAGCACATGAAACCGATCGCGGGGAGACTCCTTGCGGAGCAAGCCGAGCAACTCCCCCTGGAAGCGCTGGCGTGCCTTGCGCAGGAGCTCGATGTCGTCTTCGGCTGCAT
Organism: uncultured Gammaproteobacteria bacterium; assembly: GCA_903938575.1. Classification (GTDB taxonomy): domain Bacteria; phylum Pseudomonadota; class Gammaproteobacteria; order Pseudomonadales; family UBA5518; genus UBA5518. The sequence continues at coordinate 1,005 of CAJADV010000254.1, read as the reverse complement.
CGAGCACGCCATCGCCGGTTTCCTGATCGAGCTCCGGGATATGGTCGGGCAGGCTGCTTTGCGGCAGCACAAGCGGGCTTTCACCGCGGGTCGCGCGCAGATCGTTGGTGACGTCAATGAGATCCCAGGGCAGCTCGCGCTGTTCCAGCGCAACCCGGCGCAGGTAGGCGGGCAATTGCATCCCTGCGGCGAGCAGCAGCTGCAGGGTGGTTTCCGAGGGCTTGATGTGGCCGTGCAGCATGGCCTGCACAGTGAGTTCGGCCTCGTGCGCCAGCTGCTCGGCGCTGGGAATGTCGAGCATGCGCAGCGTGGCTCGAATCTGGTGCGCCAGGGTGAGCGCATGGCGCAACCGTGTTGGGTCGGAGAGATTATCGGCGAACCCCAGCAGCTCGGCGCCCAGTTGCCGGGACGTCTGCTCGATCTCGCCAGTGACCCACTGCAGGGCCACGAAATCGCGCTGCATTCAGGTTGCTCCTGCAGGGACCGGGTTCACCGTGAACGTCCGCTGCTGCGAGCTTCCTCGGGCAGCTTGAATCCGGCCACCGAATTGCGGAGATCGTTGGTGATGCCGGCGAGCTTGCCGATCGACTGGGCCGTGGCGGTGGTGCCGGCTGAGGTCTGCGAGGTGATCTCCTGGATGATGTTCATGGTGTTGGAGATATGGCCCGCGGAAGACGCCTGCAGCCGCGCCGCGTTGGAGATGTTCTGGATGAGCGCGGCGAGGTTCTTGGATACCGACTCGATTTCCTCGAGTGCCACGCCCGCATCTTCTGCAAGCCGTGCACCACGCACCACTTCGGAGGTGGTCTGCTCCATGGAAAGTACGGCCTCCCGGGTGTCGGACTGGATGGTCTTCACCAGCGCTTCGATCTGCTTGGTCGCCGCACCCGAGCGCTCGGCGAGACGCTGCACTTCATCGGCCACCACCGCAAAACCGCGCCCCGCATCGCCCGCCATGGAGGCCTGGATCGCGGCGTTCAGCGCGAGGATGTTGGTCTGATCGGA
>CAJADV010000253.1 GCA_903938575.1 uncultured Gammaproteobacteria bacterium | reverse complement strand
TTTGGTGATCGAGGCGATGGGAACGGTGTTGTTGGCGTTTTTGGCGTAGAGCACCTGGCCGGTCTGCGCGTCGTAGACCACCGCCTTGGTGGACTCGAGCCGCAGGCGTTTGGGATCCGGTGCCATGGGTTGCGCGAAGGCTAGCGAGGCGGGCAGCAGCGCGATAAGTGCCGTGACGAGAAGGCCCCGAAGCAGCAAGGGCTTGGAATTCAGATACATCGATTTCCCCGTCCGGGACGTTGGCGTTCTGAAGCCTAAGTCATGAATCGGGATTGGGCCAGTCAAATACGGGAGGATTGAGCTCGATTTCAGGCCCGGCTCCTGCGTGCAGGCCTCAGGCCTGCCGGGTTTGGGCTGTCCGTCGCGTGCCGGGCGCTGGAGGGTCCTCGGGGCCGCCGGCAAAGCACTGCGCGATCGACATCCAGCGCTGCGCCGTGTCGCCGCTCACCTCGAGCTGGGTGTCGGCGACGTTCCGCACCTGCGTCACCACCTGACAGAACTCGCTTGCCAGACCGGAAATACGATCCGTGCTCTCCGGCGAATTCCACTCCCAAATCGCGCCCGATGGGGCCTCGAGCCGCACATGAGGTGCCGCTGCGGGCACCGGCAGCCCGCGGTTGATGAAGCTCCAGCCGAAAGTATTGACGCCGATCTGCGCCACGTTACGGATGCGGTCGGTGTCCGTGCGCGCCACACCCAACAGGTCGTAGATGGCCTGTGCATGCGCCCAGGTTTCCATCAGGCGCGCAGTGATGCTCGAGCGCGCACTCATCTCGGGGCCAACCCACTGCAGTCGCAGTTTGGGTTCGACCACTGCAAAACGTTCGCTCATCGCGGTGTAGAACGCGCGCCAGGTCTCGAGCAGCTCCCGGCCCCGCAGGCCACCGAGGAGTTTCAGGTCGAACTCGAGCAGCCGCCCGCCGCTCGCCACGTGTGCGATCACGCGCTCGCGGTGCAGCACGAAGTCCGCGGGCGCACTGAGCGCCATGTCGGCGGCGATGTTCCAGGCGTGCAGGTGGGAGATGGCATCGCAGGGCGTCCAGCCCTTGAACAGTGTGGGCCGGTCGAGCACCGCGATGTCCTGGCGCGCGAGCAGCGCGAAGAGCGCCTCGCTCTCGTCGCGGAAGTCGTGGGCGAGTTGCTGCATCATCGGGTGGCTCCGGCGCGGTGTGCGTCGTTGATCGGGCTCAGGCGGGCCCGGATCCGGCCGGTTCGTACCACGCCGTTCTGGCGAGCATCAGCGCAGAAACAAGCGCCCGCTCGGCTTGGCTCAAGAGCGGATTCCAGATATCGAAAATCAGGATGACCCGCGTCTGGTCCGCATCGTTCCAGGCCTCGTGCTCGATGGAATCGTCGAAGCACCACGCTTGGCCCATCTGCCAGGCGCGTTCTTCGTTGCCCACCCGGAATCTCGCCGGCCCGGGCAGGATGAGCGGCAGGTGTACCAGCAGGCGTGCGTTGGTGGAGCCGGTATGTGGGGGAATATGTGTGCGCGGCGCGAGCGCTGAGAACACGGCCGTTGGCGCAAAGCCGGGTTGATCGGCCATCGGCAGCTCGGCGAGCAGCGCCGCCGTGCGCGGGCAGCGAGCGATCGCCTCT
>CAJADV010000252.1 GCA_903938575.1 uncultured Gammaproteobacteria bacterium | reverse complement strand
GCATAGCGCGCCGCAGCCAGCGGCCGGAACGGGACCCTGCGCTTCTTCATGATGGCGAGCACCTGCTCGAAATGGCGCAGCTCCTCGCGCGCGAGGCGCGAGAGCCAGTCCATCAGGGAGCTGTCCTCGCTGTAGCGGAACAGCAGGTTCAGCGCCGTGCCCGCGGCCTTTTTTTCGCAGTTGGCGTGATCTGTCAGCAAGAGCGCGGGCTGCTCGAGCGCGGCGGCGATCCAGCCCTCGGGCGTCGGGCAGCCGAGAAACGCGCGAACGGTCTCGATATCAGTTGAGCGCATGCGGCACGGCGAGGCTGAAGGCCGGGATCGGCACCTGGAAAACGCGTCCGTCATCGCGCACGAACTGGTAACTGCCCGACATGCTGCCGACGGCCGTGGGCAGCACTGCCCCGCTCGAGTAGACATGCGCCGCGCCCGGCATGATACGCGGCTGTTCGCCCACCACGCCGAGTCCGCGCACTTCCTCCTCGCGCTCGTTGCCATCCGTGATGACCCAGTGGCGGCTGATCAGCTGCGCCGGCTCGCCCCCGCGGTTGGCGATGTTGATGTGGTAGGCGAATGCGTAACGCCCCTGCGCCGGATCCGAGTGCTCGGGCCGGAACTCGCTCTGCACCATGACGCTGATTTTCTCGTCCATTCGGCTTGCTCTCTGCTGGGTTCATGTGGCCGGGCGGGAGGCACGGCTACAGGCCACGCCTACAGGCGGGCGGGAATCTCGCGCACGTGGATGGCTTCGACGCCAGCGCCTTCGAGGATATCCGAGATCACCACCACCTTGTCACCGGGACGGAAATCCTCCCGCTCGATCAAGATGGCAAACGCGCTGGCGAGGGTCTTCTCGGGGTCGGAGCTGAAATTGCTGCGGTGCGCCCGCACGCCGCGGTTCAGCGCCAGCTGGCGCCGCGTGCGCGAGTCGTTGGAGAAGGCGTAGATGAGCGGCGTGAAGGGGTGGCAGTTGGTCACGTAGTTGGCCATGCGGCCCCGGCGCGTGATCACCACGATGCCCTTGGCCGCCACCAGCTCGGCCAGATGCGCGGCGCTCGCGGCGAGGCTCTGTTTCTGCTCGTTCAGCACGAGCTTGTCGGTGAAGGACAGGCCGCGCTGCGGCTCGGTCGCAAGGCAGATGCGGTCCAGGTACTCGACACACTTGATCGGGTGCTTGCCGATGGTGGTCTCGCCGGAGAGCATCACGGCGTCGGCTTCCTCATAGACCGCATTGGCCACATCGGTGACCTCGGCGCGTGTGGGCACCGGGTTCTGGATCATGGATTCCAGCAGGTGTGTGGCCACGATCACGCGCTTGCCCTGCTCGGCGCAGATACGCACGATCCGGCGCTGGATGTTGGGCAATTCGTAGAAGTTGACCTCCACCCCGAGGTCACCGCGCGCCACCATGATGCCATCGGCCTCCTGCACGATTTCCTCGAGGTTGCGCACGCCCTCCTGATCCTCGATCTTGGCGATGATCTTCACCTTGCGCGCTTTCTCGCCGAGGAACTCACGGAGCGCGCGCACATCGGCGGCCTCGCGGGCAAAGGAGAGTGCGATGTAATCGACGTCGTGCGCCACGCCGAAGGCGATGTCGTGGCGGTCTTTGTCGGTGATGGCCGGCAGGTTCACGCGGATGCCGGGCAGGTTCACGTGGCGCTTGCTGCCGAGCGAGCCGCCGTCGATCACACGGCAGCGCATGATGCGCTCCTGCTTGCTCAGCACCTCGAGATTGATGAGCCCGTTGTCCACCGTGATGCGGTCGCCCACATCGACCGCCTGGATGATGTCGGCGTAGTCGATCTGGATCGAGCTCTCCTCGACGTTCTCGGTGCCCCGCACCACGATGGTGATCTCCTCGCCCTCGCGGAGATTCAGGTCGGTGCTGGTGAGCCCGGTGCGTATCTCCGGACCCTGGGTGTCGAGCATGATCGGCACGGTGTACTTCACGCGGCGGTTCAGTTTCTGCACGGCGCGTATCACACGCGCGTGCCAGTCGTGGTCGCCGTGGGACATATTGAGGCGCACCACGTTCATGCCGGCTTTGTAGAGCTTCTCGAGCATCTCGATCGAGCAGGTCGCCGGTCCGATGGTGCAGATGATCTTGGTCTTGCGCATGGCGCCTTGGACTGCTGAGGGGTTCAGCGTCGAAGCATAGCAGCCGCGAGCCGACCTACCCGCATCGTGGCGGCTACACGGGCCGGAGGTGGCGGGCTAACATGGCGGCTCACCGGCATACAGGGGGAGTTCCGACATGCACCAGCAATACATCGAATACAGCCACGCGGGCACCACGCTCGAGGGCTTCTATGCGGCACCCGACACCGATGAACCGCGTCCGGGCGTCCTGATCTCCCACGCCTGGGGCGGGCGCGACGATTTCGTGGTGGCAAAGGCCAAGTCACTCGCTGAAATGGGTTACGCCGCCTTCGCGCTCGACAACTACGGCAAGGGCGTGTTGGGCAGCAGCGTGGAGGAGAACCAGAAACTCCTCGGCCCCTTCCTGCAGGACCGCGCGATGCTGCGCGACCGCCTGACCGCAGGACTCGACTGTTTCGCCGCGCAGCCGGGCGTGGATGCCGCCCAGATCGCGATCATGGGGTACTGCTTCGGCGGCTTGTGCGCCATTGATCTCGCGCGCTCGGGTGCCGCCATCAAGGGGGCGGTGTCATTCCACGGGCTCTTCATGCCGCCCGGTCTGGAGAAGCGACCGATCTCCGCGCGGGTCCTCGCGCTGCACGGCTACGCCGACCCGTTGGTGCCTCCCCAGCAAGTGCTCGACTTTGCCACCGAGATGACCGAGGCCGGCGTCGACTGGCAACTCCACGCCTACGGCGGCGTGCTCCACGCCTTTACGGTTCCCGAGGCGAACGATCTCAGCATGGGCGCGCTCTACAACGCGCGCGCCGCGCGTCGCTCGTGGCAGGCGATGCTCGATTTCTTCGAGGAAATCTTCGAGTAGGAGGCGATGCTCGATTTCTTCGAGGAAATCTTCGAGTAGGAGCGGGCCATGCCCGCGATTTCTCCTTAGGCCTGAAGCCAGATGCAGCACCCGCGCTTCAGCCCCGACCCCCTCCCCGCTCGCTCACGCCTCGGCACATCCCTGTGCCGAGGCTGCCGCATCCATGAAATCGTTCCCGACGATTTCATGGATGAAGGCCGCTCCCGGGGAGAGGCCCGGGGCTGAAGCGCTCGATCGATTGCAGTGCCGGGTTCCGTCGGGGCGGGCCAAGCTCGCGATCTGCAAGCCGTGATACCGGATTCGTCCCGCGCTGTACTCGCTCAGCGCGCGTCGACCAACCTCCGGGCGAGGCCCACCAACCCGATCGCGTGAACGCCCTCGGCTATCGGGTATTCCTCATCACCCGAATACACCACGAATGCCCGCGTGGGAGCGAGATCCGCGAGCGCGTTGCGCATCCCTCGCGAAACAGCGGGCGTCAGGCCGCGTTTAATCTCGACCACCCACCTGCCGTGCTTGCCGCCGAGGTCCAGCACCAGGTCCACCTCGGCGCCCGCCGCCGTGCGGTAGAAGCCAGCATCTGCCTGCGGGCTTGCGGCGAGCAGGGTCTCGATCACGAAGCCCTCCCAGCTCAGGCCCGCCACCGGGTGACCAAGCAAGACCTCCAGCGAGTCGATCCGGAGCAGTGCGTGCACGATTCCAGGATCGCGCACATAAACCTTCGGGGATTTCACGAGCCGCTTGCCCACGTTGGCGTGCACCGGCGAAAGACGGCGCACCAGCAGAAGATCTACGAGAAGATCGATATAGCGCGTGACGGTGGGCACGCTCACCGCAAGACCGGCAGCGAGACGCGAGGCATTCAGCAACTGCCCCTGATTGTGGGCGAGCATCGTCCATAGCCGACGCAAGGTCTCGGCCGGCACCCGCGGCCCGAACATCGGCACGTCGCGCTCCAGATAGGTGCGAATGAAATCGAATCGCCATGCCAGGCTAGCGGCATCATCCGGGGCTAAGAAGCTGTCGGGGAAACCGCCACGCAGCCACAGACGTTCGCGGGCATCGCGGGTGTCATCAATTTCCAGAGCACCCACGGGCGGCATCTCCACAAAGGCGATGCGTCCAGCGAGCGACTCGCCGCTTTGCCGCAGCAGATCCATGGAGGCCGAGCCGAGTAGCAGGAAGAGCCCGTTTCGCGCGCCGTCATGGCGCGAGCGATCGATCAGGCCGCGAAGCACCTGAAACAGACCGGGCATCCGATGGATCTCGTCCAGAATCACGAGTTTGCCGGATTGGCCTTCGAGGAAAAGCTGCGGGTCCTGGAGCTTTGCGAGGTCTGCAGGAGATTCCAGATCCAGATAAACCGACGGGCGCTCCGCAGCAATGCGGTGTGCCAGCGTGGTCTTGCCGACCTGGCGGGGACCGATGATCGCCACGGCCGCCTGACGTTGCAGGGCGACGAGCACGTGAGGGTAAGACGAACGATCCATCATCCCTGTATTTTTAATCTCAAATATTAAATATGCAAGGATGATTTTTCATTCGGGCCTTAACCCTGCGGTCACTAGGCGACCGCCCAAGCCATCGCGTCAGGGCGTCTGCCCGGGAGCGGTCACAACGCCTCCAGCGCCTCCGACAACCGCGCCACACCAATGATCTCCATACCCTCGATGGGTTTGCGGGGCACGTTGGCGGCGGGCACGATCGCCCGGCGGAAACCGTGCTTGGCGGCTTCTATGAGGCGCTCGCCACCGCTGGGCACCGGGCGGATCTCGCCGGAGAGGCCCACCTCACCGAAGGTGACCAGATCGGTCGGCAGGGCACGGTCGCGGTAACTGCTCACGATGGCGAGCAGGAGCGCGAGATCGGCGCTGGTCTCGGTCACCTTGATGCCACCTACCACGTTGGCAAAGACATCCTGGTCACCGATGGCAAGCCCGCCGTGCCGGTGCAGCACCGCGAGCAGCAGCGCGAGCCGGTTCTGATCCACACCCACCGCCACCCGTCGCGGGTTGGAACCCATGCTGTCATCGACCAAGGCCTGGATCTCGACCAGCAGGGGGCGCGTACCCTCCCAGACCACCATCACCACGCTGCCCGAGGACACCTCCTCGGGGCGCGACAGGAAGATCGCCGAGGGGTTGCGCACCTCGCGCATGCCGCGATCGGTCATGGCAAACACGCCGAGCTCGTTCACGGCGCCGAAGCGGTTCTTGGCGGCGCGCAGGGTGCGGAAGCGGCTGTCGCCCTCGGCCTCGAGCATGATCGAGCAGTCGATGATGTGCTCGAGCACCTTGGGCCCGGCGAGCATGCCATCCTTGGTGACATGGCCGACCAGGAACATCGCCGATCCCGTGGCCTTGGCGTAGCGCGTGAAACAGGCGGCGCTCTCGCGCACCTGGGCCACACCGCCCGGTGCAGAGGGAATCTCGGCGCAGTGCACCACCTGGATCGAATCGACCACCATCACCTTGGGCCGGAAGCGCTCGGCGGCCGCGAGGATGGACTCGACGCTGGTTTCCGCGAGCATCCGCAGCTTGCCCGTGGGCAGCCCCAGCCGATGTGCCCGGAGCGCTACCTGCGCCAGCGATTCCTCGCCCGTCACGTAGAGCGCATCCATGCCCTCGGCCAGCGCGCACATCACCTGCAGCAGTAATGTGCTCTTGCCCGCGCCCGGCTGGCCGCCCACCAGGTTCACGGACCCGGGCACCAACCCGCCACCCAACACCCGATCCAGCTCCTCGAAGCCTGTGGCCACACGGGGCACATCCGCGAGCTCGATCTCGGCGAGCGTACGCAGCTCGGCGGTTTCGCCCGCGTAGCCCGCGCGCCGACCGGCCGCGGCGCGCACGGCCGTGGTGCCGGCGGGCTGCGAGAACTGCACCAGCGTGTTCCACGCGAGGCAGTCCGGGCACTGGCCGATCCACTTGCTTTGCTCCGACCCGCAGTCCTGGCAGACGAATACGACTCTGGACTTCGCCATGGGCTGTCCTTAGGCTGGTTGCCCTTTGTTCACACCGACGGATTGTGTCAGGCTCGGGCCCGGCACACCACGTCGACAGCGCCCCCGCCGGCGCCCCCCAGCCATGGCCAGCAGCACGCTCATACACGAACGACACATCGTGATCTCGCCGACTCTGGCCGCCACGATCGGCCTGGAGGAGGCAGTCATGCTGCAGGTGCTGCATGACGCCGCGATCTTCGGCGTGGCAAACGGCCACTGGCGCGAGATCGGCAAGGAAGAACTGCTGCGACTGCTGCCGTTCTGGGACGAGCGCACCTGCCAGCGCATCAGCGCGAGCCTGCGCGACAAGGGCGTGATCGGCATCGACTCAGCCCCGCTCGACCAGTCCGACCGCCTGCGCTTCAACCTGGATGCCGTCGCCCGGGAGCCCGCGCCTGCTGCGAGCCCAAGCTCAAGCGCCAAACTGACCGGTGGCAAGACATTGATGGCGGAGCGCTGGCGGCCCGACGCGGAGCTGCTGCGCCAGCTCGCGCTGCACGGCATCACCGCGGCTTTTGCGGAGGCTCAGGTCGAGGAGTTCGTGCTGTACTGGTCCGACCGCGGCGATCCGGCCTATAGCTGGAACGCCAAGTTCCGCAGCCACGTGATCCGGCGCTGGCGCGAGCATGAGGCCGCAGCCGTCCCCGACGACCTGCCGCGCCGGATTGCCGCCGACTGGCGACCCGACGCCGACGCCATCGAGATCCTCGACAGGGCGGGCGTGGCATCGCAGTTCGTCGAGGACAGCATCCCGGAATTCGTTCTCTACTGGAGCGAGCGCGGCGAGACCGCCCGCACCTGGAACTCCCGCTTCGTCACCCACGTGAAGCGCCAGTGGATCCGCTACAGCTCCACGGTAGCCATAGAGGGCGAACCCCGACGCTTGAGCAGCGACTGGCAGCCAAGCGGCGACGTCTACGACATCCTGCACATGGCCAACATCGACGCCACCTTCGCGCGCGGCCTGCTGCCGGAGTTCCTCATGTTCTGGACCGACAGCGGCGAGGCGCATTCCTCGTGGAACAGCAAGTTCTTGCAGCACATCAAGTACCAGTGGGCGCGCCGTGATCGCCCGCTGCAGCCAGGGGAGTCAGCACATGGACAGCGGCCGGGATCTGGCGGAACGGGCAGCACGCGCGCTCGCAGCCTCGTCGAAGACCTCACCGACCGCAGCTGGGCCGAGTGAGCCCATAGCGGGCCGAATCGATGCCATTAATCAGGTGTTCACGCTGTTCCGGCTGAACTACCACAACCAGTACTACAAGGCCTACGAAGACGCCGCGCAGCTGAACCAGGTCAAAAAGCTCTGGCTCGAGGGGCTGGCCGGCATCGATGTCGAGAGCATCCTCCGCGGCGCGCGCCGCCTGATCGAGGAGTCTGAATACCTGCCTACCCTGCACCGCATGCTGGAGTGCTGCCACGAGGCCCAGTTCGCGGCTCATGGTCTGCCCTCCCCGCGCGAGGCATACCGCGAGGCTGCCACCGCAGCGCGGGATTCGCACCGCTGGAGCCATGCCGCCGTATGGCACGCGGCACGCGCCACCGGGCTGCAGCTGCTTGCATCAGGGCGGGAAGCCGAGGTGCTGCCG
>CAJADV010000251.1 GCA_903938575.1 uncultured Gammaproteobacteria bacterium | reverse complement strand
CTTCCCGTTCATGTCCTTCCGCCAGGTCGACGTGGGCATGGTGCCCGTGCTGATGGGCCGCGTGTCCTTCACCGGTGACTTGGGCTATGAGATGTGGGTGAGCGTGGAGTACCAGCGCAACCTGCACGCCCTGCTCACGCAGGCGGGCAGCGCACATGGGCTCAAACCCTTTGGTGGCCGCGCGCTGAATTCCATGCGTCTCGAGAAGAGTTTCGGCAACTGGGCCCGTGAGTTCCGCCCGATCTACGGACCCTACGAGGCCGGGCTCGGTCGCTTCGTGAACATGGACAAGGGAGACTTCGTCGGCCGCGAGGCGGCACTGGCCGAGAAGCACGCGGGCGGCGCGCTGCGCCTGCTCGCGTTTGCGGTGGATGCGGCGGACGCCGATGCCATCGGCGACGAGCCGATCTGGCACGAAGGCAGCGTGGTAGGCTGGGTAACGTCCGGGGGCTACGGCCACAGCGTGGGCAAGTCGCTCGCACTGGGCTATGTCCCCGCGGAGTTCGCGGCCTCAAGCGGCACCTTCGAGATCGAGATCATCGGTGATCGCCGGCCGGCGGTGCGGCTCGATGCACCGGCCTTCGATCCGCAGGGGACTCGGATGCGCGCCTGAGTCAAAGCCTTGGGCAGGCGTCTACATAATCACAATCAGACGAGGCAGCTCCCATGAACATCAGCAGCGCTGAGAAAGATGTCGCTCCATCGCTGGCCGCGCGCTGGTATGTGCTGATCATGACGGTGTGTGTCTACACGCTGAGCATCGCCGACCGCTACGTCATGTCGACGGTGCTGGAACCCATACGCCTCGATCTGCAACTTACGGATTCCGGTATCGCTTTCCTGACCGGCGTTTCGCTCGCACTCTTCTATGTCACCTTCGGCTTCCCGCTCTCGGCGCTGATTGACCGCGGCAACCGCCGCAAGATCATCGCCGTGTCGGTGGTGCTGTGGTCGATCATGACCACCTGCTCGGGCCTCGCGCGGAACTACACGCAGTTGCTGCTCTCCAGGGTGGGCGTGGGCATCGGGGAAGCGGGCGGCACGCCGGGGGCGAGTTCGCTGCTGGCAGACTATTTCCCCGCCCACCGCCGGCCGATGGCGTTGACGATTTTCGCACTCGGCGCACCGATAGGCGCATGGCTAGGCGCAGACGTGGCTGGCACCATCGCCGACGCACAGGGCTGGCGTGGCGCTTTCCTCTGGCTCGGCGTACCAGGTATCGTTTTCGGGGTGTTGTTCTACCTCACCGTGAGGGAACCGCGTCGCGGCCGCTTTGACGCCGTGCAGACCAACGCAGGCGACGCGCCGTCCTTTCGCGAGACCATGGCCTACATCTGGAAGCAACCAGCCGCCTTCCACGTGATCATGGCCAGCGGTGTCTCGGCACTCTGGGGTTGGGGGCTCATGTGGTGGACGCCGGCCTTCCTGATGCGCACCTACTCCTTGAGCGCCGGCGAGGCCGGCGACATCACCGGTCCGATCCATCTGGTAGGTGGGGCGATTGCCACCATAGCCACGGGCTGGTTGCTCGCCATGCCGCGCATGACCGACCCGCGCCGCGTGATGCGATTCATGGGCCTGATCGTGGGCCTCGCTACGATCGCCTCAGGGGTGGTGTACTGGACCCGTAATCTCGAACTCGCCCGGGGGCTGATGTGGTTTTTCGTGCCCGCGATCTACTTCTATATCGGCCCCACCTTCGGGCTGCTGAACAATCTGGTGGAACCACGCATGCGCGCCATGGCCTGTGCCTGGCTGCTCTTCGTGGCGAATGTCTTCAACCTGATCGTGGCGCCACAGGCGGTGGGCCTGCTGAGCGACTGGTTCGCCACAGGGCCGGACGTAGACGCGAACTCCCTGCGCCTGGCCATGCTGTGCCTGGTGCCCACCGGGCTGTGGGCCACCTGGCACTACTTCGCCGGCGTGCCGCACATGATCCGCGACCAGGAGAAAGCCACCGGCGTACCCTACGTGGCAGCTCCCTGAACGCCGCCCCAGCCTAGATCCGCGCGAGTGGGCCCAGAGCTTCGCGCAGCGGCCCGAGCCACGCGCTGTAAGGCTTCCACTGGTCCACGCCATCGCGGTTGATGGGGCGGCGCACCTGCTCCGAGCTCGCGGTGTGCACGCGGCGCTCGGTCTTGTGGAACTCGAGGCAGGCCTGCTCGAAAGGCAGACCGCAGTAATCGAGTATGCGTCGCACGCTGCCGTCGAGATCCGCCAGCACATCGTCGTGGTTCACGCGCAGCACCCGGCCCGGCAGCACCGCGTCCCAGTGCGCCATCATCTCGACGTAGCTGCTGTAATAGCGCCCGATGTCTTCCTGGCTGTACGCAAACTGGTGGCCACGCGCATAGAGCTGCTTGAAGTTGCTGAAGCAGCAGTCCATCGCGTCGCGGCGGGCGTCGATGATGCGGGCATTCGGCAGCATCAGGTGAATGAGCCCGATGTTGCGGAAGTTGTTCGGCATCTTGTCGATGAAGCGTGGCTTGCCGCTCCGATAGTCCAGCGTATCGCGCAGATACTCCTCGCCGAAGCGGCGGAACTGCTCCTCGGGCAATTCCTGCAACACGCCCGGATAGGGCGGCTCCCCCATGCGATCACGCCCGCTCAGGTTCGAGACGATGCGCGGCACGTTCGCCAGTTCCGTGGTGCCCTCAACCTCTGAATGTGAGGCAAGTATCTGCTCAAGCAGCGTGGAACCCGCGCGCGGCATACCCACCACAAAGATCGGTGCCAGGCTGTCACAGCCCCAGCCCTTGCGTGCCTCAAAGAACTCTGCGGAGCAGAGCTCGCGCAGACGTTTGGCGGAGCGCTCGTGCATCGGCGCGCGATAGCGGCTCTGGCTCTTCTTGATAGCGTTGCCGCGCGCGTAACAGCTGAAGGAGTCGGTGTATTCACCGCGGTCTTCCAGCCCCTTACCCAGCGCGAAGCACAGATGCTGCTGGTCCACAGCATCTATGCCCGGCGCGGCTTCGAGATCGCGCATAGCGGCGATCTCTTCATCCGTGAAACGGTAGGTCTTGAGGTTCGCGAGGCTCCAGAAGGGCTCGCCGAAACCAGGGCGTACCTCAGCCGCACGGCGGTAAGCGGCGACGGCCTCTTCCTGCTTGCCGAGGGTCTTCAGCGCGTGCCCCAGTGACTGCGCGATCTCGGCGTCGCGGGGGAATTCCTCGACCAGCGCGCGGAAGCGCACGACGGACTCGTCCAACTCACCGAGCGCAAGCAGCACGCTCGCCAGCGTGACGCGCGGCGCCGGGCTCGCGGGGTCTGCGGCGATCAGATGCTCCGACTGCTCGCGGGCCTTGCCGTGCTTGTGCAGGTCCACCAGTGCCAGGATGTAGTCATAACGCGCTGCGTGGTAGGCAGGGGCGTGCCGCAACACGGCCTCGAGCAGAACCTCGGCATCGAGCGGGTATTCGTTCTCGGTGGCGATATTCGCCAGCACCCGCATGCCTTCGACGTGTTCGCCGTGCTGCATCAGGAAGCGGCGGATAAGCGCCTCTGCCTCTTCGATCTCGCCGTCCATCAGCATGCTGCGGGCCGTGACCACCTCGGGCGCGAGCGCGGCAAGCGTGGCGAGGTGCTGCTCGCAGCGCGCGATATCCGCAGGGCGCTGCGCCATGCGGTAGAGGCCCTGCAGCGCGTTCCAGCTGGCAGGCAACGCGGGGTTCAGTTCCACCGCTCGCTCGAATGCGGCAACCGCTGCTGGCGCATCGCGCCGGAAAATGTGGCAGTGGCCACGCTCCTGGAACAGGCGCGGGTAGCGCGGGTGATACACCTCCAGCACTTCCAGCGTGGCGAGCGCCTCCGGTATCTGCTTTGCCATGCGCTGCGCCACGGCCATCAGATACAGGGGCTCGCGATTCCCGGGATGAGCCTCCAGGAGCGGCGTGGCCGCGGGCTCCACCTCGGCAAAGCGCTGCTGGGCAAGCAACCCGCGCAACTCGACCAGGCGGGCCTGCAACTCAGGTGCTTCGGCGGTGTTTTCGACGTTTTCCATGGCTTCAATGGTCCAAAAAAAAGGCGGGCCCTGAGGCCCGCCTATCGTATCGCAGCGGACCCTTGCAGGTCCGCTGCTGCTCGGGTCGATCAATCCCCGAAGCGGTAGCCCAAGCGGATGCTGACCGTACGCGGGCGCAGCGGAACCTGCGCCTCGATGAACTGCGCACCCGAGGTGTAGGTGCTCTTGTCCTCGTCGGTGAGGTTGAGCACGAACATCTCGATGCTCCAGTTGTCCCGGGACACACCGGCCGAACCATCCCAACTGGTGATCGAGGGGATGGCGTACTGGTTCACCACCGTGGCGGAGGACTCCGAGCTCGACTTGTAAGCCACGCCCAGTTGGACATAGGCGTCCAGACCAGCCGTTTCCCACTCGTAGCGGGCACGCAGGTTGCCCTGCTTCTTCGGCGAGTTCGCCAGACCATCACCCTCTTGGCCGTAGACGTTCGTGACCGGCGTGAGAACGCCACCCACAAGGGCGTTGTCGATCGGCTCACCGAAGGTCGGGCTGTTGGGGTTGTTGTTGATCAGGCCGGGCGAGTTGACGAGTTCGCTGTCGTTGTAGGAGCCAGAACCCTGGATCGTCAGGCCTTCCATGGGCTGAGCGATGATCTGGACCTCAACACCGTTCACCTCGTACTCGGGGCCGTTCAGACCGACCGTCAGGTTACCCAGGCCGAGTTGCGGGGCGAAGATACCCGTCTGCACGTTCGACCACTTCTCCTGGTAGATCGCGCCGTTGAACTGCAGCGTGTTGTCGAACAGGGCGGTTTTCCAACCGAGTTCGTAGTTCTTCAACACGTCTGAGTCATACGCCTTGGGAATCTGCCACTGGTTCACTCCGTTGGCATCGGGGAGCCGGAAAGAGGTACCACGGTTGAAACCACCCATCCGGAAACCCTCGGAGTAGGTCGCGTAGACCATGATCTCCTCGGTGATGTTCCAGCTGATGTTGGCGCGATCCGTGTGGTCCTTGACGGTGTCCTTGTTCGGATCCTGGTTGTCCAGGTTGGTGCCGTAAGGTGCGTTGCCGTTGACGGTGCCGCCGAAGGCCGCATCACCACAAATGTGCGGCGTTCCCGTGAAGGTGGCCGAGCTGGCGCCGTAGTTCTTGCAGTAGAAGCTGCCGAAGTTGCCGCCCAGCATCTCGTTCGACATATCGTAGTAGCGGCTGCCCACAGTGACGGTCAACACATCGGGGATGATGTCGAAGTCGACGGAGGCGAAGACGGCTTTCTGCTCGTAGGTGCGCTGGAAGTCATCCACGAAGCCCGTGTTGGAGTTGCGCTGCCCGGGATTGTTGAACGACGCATTACCGAACTTCGGCGTGTTGGCCGGATCGAGCGGGAAGAAGCAGGCGGCAGAGCTGCCAGGGGCGCACTCAGGCACGGTTTTGTAGAGCCACGCCGTGTCGTCGTTCAGCTCGCGCTTTTCATAGAACAGACCGCCGACACCGCGCAAGCGCCAGTCACCGGGGGTGCTGAAGCGCAGTTCGTGGCTCTGGTTCTTGTTCTCGGTCTTGTCGGTCCACACCGAGGAGGGCGAGTAGCACTTGTCTACCGATGCGCCCGAGTAGCCGGTGCACTGGTAGTAGGTGCCATACACGCCGCGGGCGTAGTTGGTGTAATCCTGAACCTGACTGGAATCACGCTTCAGGTAGGTGCCGGCGTAGACCACGTCCATCGGACCCGCCACACCGGTCACGGTGAGGGCGGTGTTCTTGAATTTGTCCTGGGTGCTGCTGTCATTGAACAGCGTGACTTCAAGGGGGTCGAGGTCCTGCAGATCGGAACCAGTCGGGTGCTGGTAAAACACGCCCGAGGCATCCATGTCCTGGTAGCTCTGCGCCACCAGCACATCCCAGTCGTCGTTGATCTGGTAGGCCAAGCTGGCACGGAAGCCGCGGTAATCGACACCGTTGATGTCGTCTTTGGCCAGGTTGTAATTGTTGATGACAACGGAGTCGGTCGGCACCACGCCACCGGTACGGTAGGCGAAACCCAGGTCCGTGCCCCGGCGGGTGAAGGTGCTGCCCACGTTATCGATATAGCCACCGCGGCTCTCGGTGAAGGCCACCACGCGCAGTGCGGCTTTGCCTTCGATCAGCGGCAGGTTGATGACGCCCTCGGCGCCACCGCTCGATGCACCGTGCTCGGTGCTGCCGAAGCTGGTGTTGAAGTTGCCTTCAGTCACGTCGAGCTTGGGCTTGTTGGTGATGTAGCGGAGTACACCGGCCTGGGCGCCCGCGCCGAAGAGCGTGCCCTGCGGGCCTTCCAGCACTTCGATCCGCTCAAGGTCAGCGGCGTAGACGTCGAGGTTACGGCCGGGGATCTGGGTGGATTGCTCGTCGAGGTACACGGCCACGTTGGGCCATGCGCCTACCGATGCGGAACCCTGCGTACCCAGTGCGCCGACGCTCAGGCCACGCATGTAGATGTTGCCCTGTGCCGGACCCATGTTGGCCACGGACACGCTGGGGAGGTACTTGATGAAATCGTCGATAACGGAGACGTCGAGTTGGCTCAGGGTCTCGGTGGTGAGCGCCTGTACCGCGATCGGCACGTCCTGCATGTTCTCGGAACGCCGCGTGGCCGTCACGATAACTTCCTCGAGGCCACCCGTGTCCTGGGCGTAAACGGGAAGTCCTACCCCTCCCAGGATCGCCACGCTGAGTAGCGTGCGGCGGAATTGCTTGCTGCTGTCTCGTTTGATCATTTTTTTCTCTCCGTTAGAAACGGTTGGTTGCACAACGCCCCGGGGGCTCGGAAAATTGAGCCCCAGTAGACGGATTCTAGATAGCCGGGAGCGATACTTCAAAGCAATTGAGGATTTTTAATGTCTGGAAAGTCACACTCACTCCAGAATCCGCCCGCCCCTTGAATGCGCCCGATCGACCAGTGCGCGAGAAGAATTCGTTTGTTCCGCCCCCCCCAAAATGCGGATACTCCGCGGCGCGGGGAGGCGGCGCTACCGCCCGAGAAGTCAGCAGGCGAGGCGCATGCAGGAACACGACTACATCATTATCGGGGCCGGTTCCGCCGGCTGTGTGCTGGCAGACAAGCTCTCCCGGGGCGGACGCCACAGCGTGCTCGTACTGGAAGCCGGCGGCTCGGACCGCCACCCATGGATCCGCCTGCCCATCGGCTACGGGCGCCTCTTCTACCACCCTACTCTCAACTGGCGCTACGACACCGAGCCCGATCCGGGCAGTAACGGCCGCCCGGCCTATTGGCCCCGGGGCAAGACGGTCGGTGGCTCGAGCTCGATCAATGCGCTGGTCTATTCCCGTGGCCAACCCTTCGACTACGACGACTGGGAGGCTGCGGGCGCCAAAGGCTGGGGCTGGAATGCCGTGAAGCCTTACTTCGAGGGCTTCGAGCGCCACGTGCGCCCCGATGGGACCGAGCACGGCTTAGGGTCGCTGTACGTAAGCGATGTGCGCGAGCGCGTGCACCCCTTCAATCGCCACTACTTTGATGCCGCCCGCGAAATGGGGCTGCCGCTCTCGGAGGATCTGAACCTGCGCCAGACCGAGGGCGTGGGCCACTACCCCATCAACACGCACAAGGGGCTGCGCTGCTCGGCGGCAGACGCCTTTCTGTACCCGGCCATCAAGCGCGGTGGCGTCACGTTGATGAAAGACACACTGGTCCGGCGCATCACCCTCGAAGGGCGACGCGCCACGGGCGTGGAAGCGACCCAGCGCGGCAACACCGTCCACCTGAAAGCGCGCAAGGAGGTGATCCTGAGCGCCGGGGCCGTGAACTCCCCACAGTTGCTGCAGCTCTCGGGCATCGGGCCAGCCGCACTGCTGCAGGAACATGGCATCCCCGTGGTGCTGGCCAACGACAACGTGGGCGGCAACCTGCAGGACCACCTGGCCGTCACGTGGTATTACAAGTCCACCGAACGCACCATGAACAACGAGCTCTCGCCATGGTGGGGCAAGGTCATCGCCGGCATGCAGTACGTTTTCGGCCGGCGCGGTCCGCTCGCGCTCAGCGTGAACCAGTGCGGCGGCTTCGTGCGCTCCACGCCCGAGGCACACCGCCCCGACCTGCAGCTCTACCTGACCCCGCTCACCTACGTGACCACCCAGGAGCCCGGCAAGCGCCAGATCGTGAACCCGGACCCGTGGCCCGGCTTCCTGCTCTGCCACCAGCCCTCGCGACCCACCAGCCGAGGCCGCATCGACATCCGGTCAGCGGACATCACGACGCAGCCCGCGATCCGCCCCAACTACCTGTCGACCCAGGAAGACCTGGACGTGGCCGTGGCGGGCGGCCGGCTGATCCAGCGCATGGTGCGCACGCAGGCCATCCAGCGCGTGATCAAGTCCCCCATGGACCCTGATCTTCAGTCGCTCGACACCGACGCGCGCCTGCTCGAGGACTTCCGCGCCCGCAGCGGCACCGTGTACCACCCGGTTTCCACCTGCAGGATGGGGCCGGATGCCGGCAGCAGCGTGGTCGATGCGAGCCTGCGGGTGTTCGGGATCGGGAACCTGCGTGTGGTCGATGCCTCAGCATTCCCCAACGTCACCTCGGGCAACACCAACGGCCCCACCATCATGCTGGCCCACAAGGCGGCTGACGCCATCCTGCAGGATGCCTGAGAGCGGAAACAGCCCATGAAAATCCGGCGCCTCGAAACCTTCTGTAACACCTTCGTGGGCTTCGTCCGCGTGACCACCGAGGACGGCAGCATCGGCTGGGGCCAGCTCTCGACCTACAACTCCGACATCACCGCGCAGGTTTTCCATCGCCAGATCGCGCCCTGGGTACTGGGGCGCGATGCCTTCGATATCGCGGCACTCGTCGACGAGATCCCCGAGCGCGAGCACAAGTACCCGGGCTCCTACCTGCACCGGGCGATGGCCGGGCTCGACACGGCGCTGTGGGACTGGCGCGGCCGTCACGAGGGCAAGCCCGTTGCAGAACTGCTCGGCGGCAGTGCGGGGAGCATGCGCGCCTATGCCTCCTCCATGCGCCGCGATATCGGTGCCGCGGAAGAAGCCGATCGGCTGCTCGCGCTGCGCGATCGCTATGGCTTCGATGCCTTCAAATTCCGCGTGGGCTCCGAGTGCGGCCACGACCGCGACGAGTGGCCCGGCCGCACCGAGGAGATCGTGCCCACCGTGCGCCGCGCCCTCGGCGACAAGGTAGCCCTGCTGGTCGACGGCAACTCCTGCTACTCGCCGGCGCGCGCCATTCAAGTGGGCCGCATGCTCGAGGACAACGGCGTCAGCCACTTCGAGGAGCCCTGCCCTTACTGGGAAATGGAACAGACCCGGCAGGTGACCGAAGCGCTCTCGCTCGATGTGACCGGCGGCGAGCAGGACTGGGACATGCAGCACTGGAAGCGCATGGTGGGCATGCGCGCCGTGGACATCATCCAGCCCGACATCCTCTATATGGGCGGCATGGTGCGCACCCTGCGTGTGGCCGCACTCGGCGCTTCGGCAGGACTTCCCTGCACGCCGCACAGCGCCAATCTCTCGATGGTCACGCTCTTCACCATGCACCTGCTGCGGGCCATTCCGAATGCCGGCAAGTACCTCGAGTTCTCGATCGAGGGCCCCGCGTACTACCCGTGGCAGCAGGATCTGTTCGTGCAGGACCCCTACACCATCGTCGATGGCCGGGCGACCGTGACCGAGCAGCCGGGCTGGGGCGTCGAGATCAACCCCGACTGGCTCGCCCGGTCGACCTACCAGTGCAGCGAGATCGGCGCATGAGCCAGAAAAGCACCGCGGAATTGATAGCCGACTACTTTGCCAGCGGCGCACTGCCCGGCCTGCCCACGGGCCACCTGATGGACGGCCACTTCGTGCCGGCGGAAGGCGGCGCCACGATGCAGAGCTTCGACCCCGGCAATGGCCGGGCATTTGCGGAGTTTGCCGCGGGCGACGCCCGGGATGTGGCGCGCGCCGTCGAATCCGCCAGCCGCGGCTTCCAGGTGTGGCGCCACACGCGCCCCGCCGAGCGCTCGCGCGTGCTGAACCGCATGGCAGCGTTGCTGCGCGAGCACGCGGCCTACCTCTCGGTGGT
>CAJADV010000250.1 GCA_903938575.1 uncultured Gammaproteobacteria bacterium | reverse complement strand
CCGGTGCGCCAGTGGCAGGCCGCGGAGCCATATGAGGAGCTCTTCGCGATCCGGCGCTTCCAGCACGGCGTTCAGGGAATCCTTGCGCGATGCCCGGCGCACCCCGGCGGCCACTGCCAGCAGGTGCAGGTCGTGATTGCCCAGCACCGTCACCGCACCCTCGCCCAAGCCCTTCACGAAGCGCAGCACCGCGAGCGAATCCGGTCCGCGGTTTACCAGATCGCCGACGAACCACAGGCGGTCCCGATCCGGGGCGAAGCTGCAAGCCGCGAGCAGCCGCTGCAGCGGCTCGAAGCAGCCCTGCACGTCCCCGATCGCATAGGTTGCCATCAGGCTTCGGCTGCGCTGGGGGCGGCCGCGACATCGGCCAGCCGCACGAACTCGCCCACGGATAGCGTTTCCGGGCGTCGCTGCGGATCGATGCCGATCGCGCTCATCGCGGTGCTGTCCAGCAGTCCCGAGAGCGCGTTACGCAGCGTTTTGCGCCGCTGCGTGAAGGCTTGCCGCACGACGTGCGCGAGCATGGGCGGGGACTGCGCGTGGCCGTGGTCGAAATGTCCGGGCACCAGCCGCACCACGGCGGAATGCACCTTGGGCGGCGGGAAAAAGGCACCGGGCGGCACCTCGAGCAGCGGCTCGACGCGACACTGGTACTGCACCATGACCGAGAGCCGCCCGTAGTCCGGGCCTCCCGGGCTGGCGGCCATGCGGTCCACCACCTCGCGCTGCAGCATGAAGTGCATGTCGTGGATGGCCGGGGCCTGCGACAGCAAATGAAACAGCAGCGGCGTGGAGATGTTGTAGGGCAGGTTGCCCACCACCCGCAGTTGTTCGGGCGGAGTGGCGAGCGCCGCGAAGTTGAAGCGCAGGGCGTCGCCCTCGTGCAGGGTGAGCAAAGGACCCGTACGTGCGCGCCACCCGGCGGCGAGATCGCGGTCTATCTCTACCAGATGGAGCAGCGCGCCGCTCAGGATCAAACCTTCGGTGAGAGCGCCGCGCCCGGGGCCGATCTCCACGACGGTTTCGCCGGGACGCGCGTGCACCGCGCGCAGGATGTCGGCGATCACGCGCTGGTCGGTGAGGAAGTTCTGCCCGAAGCGTTTGCGGGGCCGTGTGTCGGTGTGTCCCATCAGGCGCTCATCTCGCGGGCGGTTTGCAGCGCGAAACGCAGGCTCCCGGTGTCGGCACCGCCCCGTCCTGCCAGATCCAGCGCGGTGCCGTGATCGACGGAGGTCCGCACGATCGGCAGGCCGAGCGTGATGTTCACCGCGTTGCCGAAGCCCTTGTACTTCAGCACGGGCAGTCCCTGGTCGTGGTACATCGCAAGTACGGCATCGGCATGCTCCAGATGATGCGGGGTGAAAAGCGTATCGGCGGGCAGCGGCCCTTCGAGTTGCATGCCGCGAGCGCGCAGGCGCTGCAGCACAGGTGTGATGACCGTGATTTCCTCTTGCCCCATATGACCGCCTTCGCCGGCGTGCGGGTTGAGGCCCGCCACCAGTATCCGCGGCCGCGCGATGCCGAAACGCTCACGCAGCGCACGCTCCAGGATCAGCAGGGTTTCCTCGAGTGATGCGGGCTGGATGTGGTCGGCCACGTCGCGCAGCGGCAGGTGCGTGGTGGCGAGCGCAACGCGCAGCCCCGGTGTGGCGAGCATCATCACCACGCGTGGGGTGCCGGTGGCCTCGGCAAGAAATTCTGTGTGCCCGGAGAAGGGCACGCCCGCGTCATTGATGATGCCCTTGTGCACGGGGCCGGTGACCATGCCCGCAAAGCGCCCCGACACACAGCCCGACACGGCCTCGCGCAAGGTCTGCAGCACGTAGGCGGCATTGCTGGCATCCAGCCTGCCTGCCTCGACTGTTGCTCCCAGCGCAACCGGCAGTACCCGCAGCGTGCCCGGGGGTGAGGGCGAGGCCTCGGGTGGGAGTATCTGGAGAGCGAGTCCGAGCTGCGCTGCGCGCGCGCGAAGCAGGGCAGGGTCGGCGATCGCGATAAGCGGCTGCCCGAAACCTTCCTGCGCCAGCGTGACCAGCAGGTCGGGGCCGATACCCGCGGGTTCACCGGGGGTAACGGCGAGCGCCCGCGTGTCAGATCTTGATCTCGACGAAAGCTTCATCGCGTATCTTCTGCAACCAGATGGCCAGCTCTTCCTCGTACTTCTGTCCGAAGAGGATGTTTCGGGCCTGGTTACGGCGCATTTCCTCGCTCAGGTCCTGCATGCGACGGTCCTCGACCTGCAGGATGTGCCAGCCGAAGCTGCTCTCGAAGGGCGCGCTCAGCTCGCCGTTGCCCGTCTGCGTCATGACCTGCTCGAACTCGGGCACCATTTGCCCTGGGTTCACCCAGCCGAGTTCTCCGCCCTCTGCCTGCGAGCCGATGTCCTCGGAGAATTTCTTGGCCAGCGCGCCGAAGTCCTCGCCCGCCAGCACACGCTCGCGCAACGTGGTGGCGAGTTCGTGGGTCTGCTCGGGTGAGCGGATCTCAGAGGGCTTGAGCAGGATGTGACGTGCCTTGGTCTGCTGCATGATCTGCCCGCTGCCGCCACGCTTCTCGAGGAGCTTCACGAGGTGCAGGCCGCTTGGGCTTCGCACCGGCTCGGAGAGGCCGTGGACTTCGAGCTTCGGTACCGCATCGGCAAAGATCCCGGGCAGATCGGCCGCCGGGCGCCAGCCCAGATCGCCGCCGGTGAAGGGGTACTGGCTCTTGTCGGGGGTGCGGATGAAGCGCTCGAAGGTGTCGCCCTCGAGCAGTCCTGCCCGCAGGCTCTGGACATAGGCCCGGGCTTTTTTCTCGTCCTCCACCGTGGCCTGCTCCGACAGCGGCAGCAGCAGGTGGGCGATGTGATAAACGGCCGAGGTGCGCTTCTGACCTTCCTCGGAGGCCAGGAAATCGGTGACCTCCTGCTCCGTTACTTGCACGCGCGAGCGGACATTGCCTTGCTGCACGCGTTGCAGGGTCATTTCCTGGCGTACCTGCTCGCGCAGCGCCTTGTAGGACTCGCCCTGGCCCTCGAGCGAGGTCTTGAACTGCTCGAGCGTGAGACCGTTCTGCTGGGCCATGGTGCCGATCGCCTCGTTCAGCTGTGCGTCGCTGATTTGCACGCCGGCGCGCTCGGCCATCTGCAGCTGGATGCGCTCGAGGATCAGGCGGTCGAGCACCTGGCGCGCCAGCACTTCCTGCGGCGGCATCTCGACTTTTTGCCGGGCGAGGTTCTGCGTCACCTGCTTGATGCGCGACTGGTACTCCGAGGCGAGCACGATGTCGTCATCGACCACCGCCACCACGGCTTCCATGGGAACTGTCTGCGCCCGCGCCGGCGCGGCCAGAGGCGGCAGGCAGAGCAGCGCAAGCACGAGCGCTACGGCTCCGTGCATGCGGCGGGTATCAGTACGCGGGACCGAGATCGCGGTCGAGTTGGCCATAACCGAAAATGCTCTTCTGCAGCAGTTGATCGAGGTTCTTGCCGAGGGAACCGAGTCCCTGCAGCACGAACTCCAAGTACAGGCCGGAGTCTCGGCCCTGATTCCAGTCGACGCCTTCCTGGTAGACCACCCGCAGCGACCAGCAACAGGAGCTGTATTCGACACCGGCGGTCTCTTCGAGGCTGATGTCATTGGTGAGATCGTACTGGTAGCGTGCCAGCAGCTTCCAGTTCTGCCAGAGCGGCAGCGTAGTGGAAAAATCCACCTGATCGACGTCCTCGATGCTGACCACACCGGTCTGATCGATCAGCGGCTGATCGCGCCGGTAGCGATACCCGAGGTTCATGATGGTCTCCACACCGGGTGTCCAGTGCACCATCAGTCCACCCTCGTCAATCTGGTCGTCGCGGGGGTCCCAGAGCGTCGAGGCAGTGACCGCCAGCCCTTCACGGGGCTGAATCTGCAGTTCGGCGGCGATTGCCGAGTCGGGGTCGTCCTGCACGGCCGCCGCGGTGTTGGCGATGGTTACGCGGCGGTCCTCGAAGTAGCGTATCTGGCCGATGCTCGCGCTCAGCAACTCGACCCCGCTTGCCTCGTCGACCAGCCGGGAGGTGACGCTGAAGGAAGCCTGGTTGGCGTCGGCGATCCGGTCGTGGCCGGCAAAGCGTGTCGTGCGGAAGAGCTGGCTGAAGCTGAAGGTGAGCTCCTGCGAGTCGAAGTTCGGGATGTCCGAATGGTCCTGTCGGTCTACCCAGAGGTAAAACGCGCGTGGCTCGAGTGTGTGCTGGAACTGCGTGCCGAAGAGGGTCGTCTCGCGTTCCAGGAAATACCCGCTGTCCACGCTGAACAGCGGGGCCGCCACCGACGGTGACTCCCCGCCCGTTGTGCCGTAGGAGTCGTCCAGGCTGTAATTGATCGATTGGTAACCCACGGTGGGGCGAACAAATGCGGCCGCCCACTCCATCGGGAAGGACGCAGTTGG
>CAJADV010000249.1 GCA_903938575.1 uncultured Gammaproteobacteria bacterium | reverse complement strand
TCTCATCCACGGGCGTTACTCCTGAAACGTGCACTCACACCAGCACCTCGAGAAGTTCGTCGAGCATCATGAGCGAGAGCCCCCAGATGCGCCGTTCGCCGAAGAGATAGCACGGCAACTCGAGCGGCACGCCGTTCGGGGCCCAGCGCATCTTTTCGCGATTGGCGCGGTTGGCAAGAAAACCCAGTGGAATCCATACGGTCTCGGCGACCTCGTGGTTTGGCGTGAGCGGCAGGCGTTCAGGCAGACTGAACACATAAGGCGTGATCACCATCGGTCCGCGGCGCAAGCGGCCGTGGGTTGCAATATCGGAGAGCCTGCCCAGCAGCCGCGCCTCGACCGAGGCATCCAGACCGACCTCTTCCTGCGTCTCACGCAGCGCCGTGGCGAGCGTGTTGCGGTCCACCGGATCCTTGCGTCCGCCCGGAAACGCCATGTGCCCCGACCACGGATCCCCCTCGCGCTCGGCGCGACGGATCATCAGCACCGACACGCCCTCGTCGGGGCACTCGTGCAGAAACAACGCGACCGCAGAGCGCGCGTAAACACGGCGCATGAGTTTGCGGCGCGGGCGGTGGGCAACAATCAGCTGTGCGGCGAGATCGAGGTCCCGGAGTGTGTGGCGCTCATCCTTGGCGGTGTGGGGCATGGAATATCCGGATATTGCCCAGCCACGCTTAGACCGCGCAGGGCTGAGCGGTGACAATAGCGAATCGGACCGGGATTTTCATTGCATGACCGCCACGACTTTGCACACCCCACCTGCCTGGCTGCGCGTCGAGCAGGCCACGCTGCGCCTTGGCGGACACCTGTTCTTCCGCGGCATCGACTGGGAAGCGCGCGAGGGCGAGCAGTGGGCGCTGCTCGGCGCGAACGGCGCGGGCAAGACCGCCCTGGCCGGGCTCGCCACGGGGCGGCTTCACCCGGCCGGCGGACGCGTCTGGTTGAGCCCGCAGATCGATCCGGCGCGCGACATCGGCCACATCTCATTCGAGGTCGAGCAACAGATCTGCGAGGCCGACGCCCGTCACGACATCAGCGAGTTTCTCGACAGCGCCGTCGATCAGGGCACCACGGCGGGCGCGCTGCTCGAGGGCCCACGGATCGCCCGCGAGGCCGTGGCAGAGGCTATGCGCGCGCTCAATCTGGAACATCTGCTCGGCCGCGGTCTGCGCTTTCTGTCGAGCGGCGAGCGCCGCCGCACCCTGCTCGGGCGGCTGCTGCTGCAGTGTCCGCCGGTTGCCGTGCTGGACGCGCCCTTCGAGGGCATCGACGCGCACTCACGCCAACTGGTCGACGCGATGCTCGCCCGACTCCTCGCGGGACCAACGCGGGTGCTGCTGCTCACGCGGCGCATCGAGGACATTCCGCCGGGCATCACGCATGTGTTGGTGATGGAGCAAGGACGCATCGTGGCAAGCGGCCCGCGTGACGAGGTGCTGCGGAACCTTGCCACGGGGGCCACCGCGGCGTCCACGGCCGAGATGCTGCCGCCGCTTCCAGACGCCGACGCCGACCTGATCGATTCCGGGGACGGACCGCTGATCGAGGCGGTTAACCTGCACGCCCGGTACGGGGAGCAGCTGGTGCTCGATGGCGTGAGCCTGCGCCTCGAGCGCGGCGAACATCTCTGCCTTGCGGGCCCCAACGGCTGCGGCAAATCCACGCTGCTCGCGCTCATCTGCGGCGACAACCCGCGCGCTTACGGCCAGGAACTGCGCGTGTGCGGACGGCTGCGCGGCAGCGGCGAGCCGGTGTGGGAGTTGAAGCGCCGCTTCGGGATCGTGAGCAACGCACTGCACCTCGGTTACCCGAAGCGCACGCGGGTGCAGGACGTGGTACTGAGCGGTTTTCACGACACGCTGGGGCTCTACCAAAGTTCATCGGCCGCCGAAACAGCCTCGGCGCGGGCCTGGCTCGAAGCGCTCGGACTGGCGGCGCAGGCCGGCGAGCGCTTCGATGCGCTGTCTTTCGGCGCGCAACGGCTGGTGCTGATCGCCCGCGCGATGGTGAAAGGCCCACCGATACTGATTCTGGATGAACCCTGCTCCGGGCTGGACGGCCCGAACCGCGCGCGGGTGCTCTCGCTGATCGAGCGCATCGGCGCGAGCGGTCGCACGCATATGCTCTACGTGAGCCACGAAACCGACGAAATGCCGCGCTGCATCACGCGACGGCTCGAATTCCGGCCGCGCCCCGAAGGCGGCTTCGCGCTGGTGCAGGCCTGAATCAGCCGCTCGCGCGGGTGGCTTGGGCCAGCACATCCTCGAGGCGCTGACGCAGTTCGGGCTCGGGTCCCTGCGCCAGACCCTTGCGCGCCAGCTGCCCGGCAAGATCACGCTCCCCGCGCGCCAGACGCAACAGCGCCAGCTCGTAGTAGACGGCCGGATCACCGGGTTCGATGCGCAGCGCCCGCTCCGCCGCGGCCACGGCGGCGTCGAGATCGCCCTTGCGGCGCGCGCCATCGGCGCTTGCCAGCAAGGCATTGACCGCGTTGTTTGAGCTGCGCGCCGGCACATGATCGGCGCCGATGGCAACGCCGGCTGTGGGGGCAACGGGCGGCTCGGCTGGCGCCGCGGGATCGGCACCCGCATCCGGGTAGCCCGGCGCCGCACCGACCACCGGCATGGCGCTGTCTGGGGCCGGATAGCCCTCCGCATCGCTGGCGGGTTCGCTCGCGGCCCCGGCCATCGGATAACCGTCTGCACTGCCTGCATCAGCACCAGACTCGGTGGAAGTCTGCACCGTGATGCCACCCGACTCGCCAACGGGCACGCCGGGCCGGGCACCACCGGCGGGGTAGGCCGGATAGACGCGCGGCTGGGTAGCAGCGCGAGCGGTGGTTGTTGCAGGATAGGCGCGGGTGGCGGGCCGACGCGTCGCGCCGGCATTGCCTGCGCGCGGGGCCGCGCCCGGCTCGGGCACATCCACGCGCGGCGGGGACGGGCCTTCGGTGATACAGGCGGTCAGAAGCAGGGGAAGTGCAAGGCCGCCGATGCGATACAGCAGCGGACGGCAGGAGCCTGGGTTCACGATGGACTCTCGCTGGGTAAGGAACTTCGGGTGTGATGAGTGTAGGACTCATAGCCAGATCGCGCCTGAGC
>CAJADV010000248.1 GCA_903938575.1 uncultured Gammaproteobacteria bacterium | reverse complement strand
GTGGCCGGTGCAGGTTCCCGCTGAAGCGACCTGAATCGCGGGGCACCGGTGCCAGGCCCGCGAAACTGGCCAGCTTGTCGGCGCTGTCGAATTCCCTGAGGCTGCCGCCGATCTGGGCGAGGAAGGTCGCTGCCAGGCAGGGACCGAACCCGGGCATGCTGATCAGGTTCTCGGCGTCGTGGTGCAGGCTGAGTTGTTCGTGGATCCGTGCGTCGATGCTGGCGACGTCGTCGTCGATAGCCCTGATCGTCTCTGCAAGCTTGGCCACCAGGATCGAGGCCACCGATTGGCACGGCAGGACCGTGTCCTGCGCCTTGGCCGCCTCGATCGCCTTCAGTGCAACGCCCGCGCTATTGCGGCACCCACGGGCCTTCAGCCATGCCGTGAGCCGAGTGACTCCCATGCTCCGAAGGCCCTGCGGGGTGGAGTAGCCGGACAGCAGCGTGAGAGCAGCCTTGCTCTTCGAGAAGTCGAAAGACCGCTCCAGGGCAGGGAAATACTCCATCAGGGTTGCGCGCAGCCGGTTGATTGCCCGTACCCGGTCGTGAATCACGTCGAGGCGGTGGGAGGTCAGCAGGCGAAGCCCTACGGCGACTTCGTCGGGCGCGCAGACCGGGAGCAGGTCGGTACGCATGCGCGCCTGATCGGCGATGATTCGGGCATCCTTCGCATCGGTCTTGCCATCGCCCCGATACGTCGCAGCGGCGTGGTGCACGATCCGTCCGGGAATGTAGAGCAGTTGCTGCCCGTGCGCCTCCAGCAGCGCGATCAGCAACGCAGCTCCCCCATCGGTGAGGTCCGTGGCCCACGAGACTTCACGGCCGTCGGCAATTCGCAGGACCGAGGCAATCAGATCCAGCAGGTCGCCTTCCTCGTTCGACACCTTGCACGACAAGGCGACGGCGCCTTCACTGTCGATCAGCACGCAGTGATGAGTGCGCTTGCCGGCATCAACTCCGGCCCATAGTTCTGCCATCGTGCGGTTCCTCTCTGTCAGCGTGACGTGGTTGGCCCTATCGATGACCGCGCCGGCGCGTCCTTACCCAGCGATCACAGTCGCAACTCTCAATCAGCGGTCGAGTCATCAACGGGCAGCGGGCGGCCATTCCCAGTGAGCCGTCCATGCGGCAGGGAGACAACTCAGCCATACCCGCTGCCCGAGGGCCACCGAAACGCCAAATCCAGGCGATCCGGCAACACCAACAGCGTAAGGAAGGCGACCTCATCATCGGCAAGGGCGGCCGAACCGCGGTCGCCACCCTCGTCGAACGAGTCACCCGAATCACCATCCACATCAAGGTCTCCACGCGGCGCAGCGCCGACGTCGTGGCCGCCATCGCCCAGCGAATGCGGGCCTGGCACGTCATCTCCATCACCTGGGACCAGGGCAAGGAAATGTCCGAGCACCACGAACTCGCCAGGCAACTGCGCATCGACGTCTACTTCGCCGAGGCCCACTCGCCTGGCAGCGCGGTTCCAATGAGAACAGCAACGGAGTGTCACGACGACACATGCCCAAGGGAACCGAGCTGGACCGCACCCCCGCCCAGCTCCGACGCATCTCCCAGCTCATGAACGACCGACCCATGGCAGTACTGTCATGGCAATCACCGAAAGATGCGTACGCCGCACACAGGGCGAATATGCGCTAGGGACTTTAATGCGCCATGTTAACTGTGTGAATATTTCGCAGGCGGAAGGCAACGTGCGCCACGAGGTACAGAGCCATCCCACCGAACAGCGCCACGGAAACAATC